>NZ_JADCKU010000001.1:0-198325 GCF_014982165.1 Enterobacter cloacae complex sp. P24RS | reverse complement strand
GAAACATCTTCGGGTTGTGAGGTTAAGCGACTAAGCGTACACGGTGGATGCCCTGGCAGTCAGAGGCGATGAAGGACGTGCTAATCTGCGAAAAGCGCCGGCGAGGTGATATGAACCTTTGACCCGGCGATGTCCGAATGGGGAAACCCAGTGCAATCCGTTGCACTATCGTTAACTGAATACATAGGTTAACGAGGCGAACCGGGGGAACTGAAACATCTAAGTACCCCGAGGAAAAGAAATCAACCGAGATTCCCCCAGTAGCGGCGAGCGAACGGGGAGCAGCCCGGAGTCTGAATCAGCTTGTGTGTTAGTGGAACGGTCTGGAAAGTCCGACGGTACAGGGTGATAGTCCCGTACACGAAAATGCACAGGTTGTGAACTCGAAGAGTAGGGCGGGACACGTGGTATCCTGTCTGAATATGGGGGGACCATCCTCCAAGGCTAAATACTCCTGACTGACCGATAGTGAACCAGTACCGTGAGGGAAAGGCGAAAAGAACCCCGGCGAGGGGAGTGAAAAAGAACCTGAAACCGTGTACGTACAAGCAGTGGGAGCCTCTTTTATGGGGTGACTGCGTACCTTTTGTATAATGGGTCAGCGACTTATATTCTGTAGCAAGGTTAACCGTATAGGGGAGCCGAAGGGAAACCGAGTCTTAACTGGGCGTTAAGTTGCAGGGTATAGACCCGAAACCCGGTGATCTAGCCATGGGCAGGTTGAAGGTTGGGTAACACTAACTGGAGGACCGAACCGACTAATGTTGAAAAATTAGCGGATGACCTGTGGCTGGGGGTGAAAGGCCAATCAAACCGGGAGATAGCTGGTTCTCCCCGAAAGCTATTTAGGTAGCGCCTCGTGAACTCATCTTCGGGGGTAGAGCACTGTTTCGGCTAGGGGGCCATCCCGGCTTACCAACCCGATGCAAACTACGAATACCGAAGAATGTTATCACGGGAGACACACGGCGGGTGCTAACGTCCGTCGTGAAGAGGGAAACAACCCAGACCGCCAGCTAAGGTCCCAAAGTCATGGTTAAGTGGGAAACGATGTGGGAAGGCACAGACAGCCAGGATGTTGGCTTAGAAGCAGCCATCATTTAAAGAAAGCGTAATAGCTCACTGGTCGAGTCGGCCTGCGCGGAAGATGTAACGGGGCTAAACCATGCACCGAAGCTGCGGCAGCGACACTATGTGTTGTTGGGTAGGGGAGCGTTCTGTAAGCCGTTGAAGGTGTGCTGTGAGGCATGCTGGAGGTATCAGAAGTGCGAATGCTGACATAAGTAACGATAAAGCGGGTGAAAAGCCCGCTCGCCGGAAGACCAAGGGTTCCTGTCCAACGTTAATCGGGGCAGGGTGAGTCGACCCCTAAGGCGAGGCCGAAAGGCGTAGTCGATGGGAAACAGGTTAATATTCCTGTACTTGGTGTTACTGCGAAGGGGGGACGGAGAAGGCTATGTCAGCCGGGCGACGGTTGTCCCGGTTTAAGCATGTAGGCGGAGGTTCCAGGTAAATCCGGTACCTTTTAACGCTGAGGTGTGATGACGAGGCACTACGGTGCTGAAGTGATAAATGCCCTGCTTCCAGGAAAAGCCTCTAAGCATCAGGTAACACGAAATCGTACCCCAAACCGACACAGGTGGTCAGGTAGAGAATACCAAGGCGCTTGAGAGAACTCGGGTGAAGGAACTAGGCAAAATGGTGCCGTAACTTCGGGAGAAGGCACGCTGATATGTAGGTGAAGTCCCTGCGGACGGAGCTGAAATCAGTCGAAGATACCAGCTGGCTGCAACTGTTTATTAAAAACACAGCACTGTGCAAACACGAAAGTGGACGTATACGGTGTGACGCCTGCCCGGTGCCGGAAGGTTAATTGATGGGGTTAGCGGTAACGCGAAGCTCTTGATCGAAGCCCCGGTAAACGGCGGCCGTAACTATAACGGTCCTAAGGTAGCGAAATTCCTTGTCGGGTAAGTTCCGACCTGCACGAATGGCGTAATGATGGCCAGGCTGTCTCCACCCGAGACTCAGTGAAATTGAACTCGCTGTGAAGATGCAGTGTACCCGCGGCAAGACGGAAAGACCCCGTGAACCTTTACTATAGCTTGACACTGAACACTGGTCCTTGATGTGTAGGATAGGTGGGAGGCTTTGAAGCGTGGACGCCAGTCTGCGTGGAGCCGCCCTTGAAATACCACCCTTTAATGGCTGGTGTTCTAACGTAGACCCGTAATCCGGGTTGCGGACAGTGTCTGGTGGGTAGTTTGACTGGGGCGGTCTCCTCCCAAAGAGTAACGGAGGAGCACGAAGGTTGGCTAATCCTGGTCGGACATCAGGAGGTTAGTGCAATGGCATAAGCCAGCTTGACTGCGAGCGTGACGGCGCGAGCAGGTGCGAAAGCAGGTCATAGTGATCCGGTGGTTCTGAATGGAAGGGCCATCGCTCAACGGATAAAAGGTACTCCGGGGATAACAGGCTGATACCGCCCAAGAGTTCATATCGACGGCGGTGTTTGGCACCTCGATGTCGGCTCATCACATCCTGGGGCTGAAGTAGGTCCCAAGGGTATGGCTGTTCGCCATTTAAAGTGGTACGCGAGCTGGGTTTAGAACGTCGTGAGACAGTTCGGTCCCTATCTGCCGTGGGCGCTGGAGAATTGAGGGGGGCTGCTCCTAGTACGAGAGGACCGGAGTGGACGCATCACTGGTGTTCGGGTTGTCATGCCAATGGCACTGCCCGGTAGCTAAATGCGGAAGAGATAAGTGCTGAAAGCATCTAAGCACGAAACTTGCCCCGAGATGAGTTCTCCCTGAGACTTTAAGTCTCCTGAAGGAACGTTGAAGACGACGACGTTGATAGGTCGGGTGTGTAAGCGCAGCGATGCGTTGAGCTAACCGATACTAATGAACCGTGAGGCTTAACCTTACAACGCCGAAGATGTTTTGGCGAAGAGAGAGATTTTCAGCCTGATACAGATAACAGAATTTGCCTGGCGGCTTTAGCGCGGCGGTCCCACCTGACCCCATGCCGAACTCAGAAGTGAAACGCCGTAGCGCCGATGGTAGTGTGGGGTCTCCCCATGTGAGAGTAGGGAACTGCCAGGCATCAAACAAGTGAAGAGGCCATCCGGAAGGATGGCCTTTTTGCGTTTTTGCAGATCCTTCATTTCCATAAACTAATCACCTATCCCTGCGTATATACGGTAAACTACCCCGGTTTTTGCATCAGGATAGCGTCTATGAACCACTCCCTTAAGCCCTGGAATACCTTTGGTATTCAACGAAATGCTAATCAAATTGTACGTGCCGAAAATGCTCAGCAGCTGCTGAACGCGTGGCAGAGCGCAACAGAAAACGGTGAACCCGTACTGATTCTGGGCGAAGGAAGTAATGTCCTGTTTCTCGATGATTTTGCGGGAACGGTGATCGTCAACCGCATCATGGGAATTGACGTTGAAGAGCGCGCTGACAGCTGGCATTTACGCGTGGGTGCTGGCGAAAACTGGCACCGTCTGGTGCAATATACCCTTGAAAAAGGGATGCCCGGGCTGGAAAACCTGGCCCTGATCCCGGGCTGCGCAGGATCGTCTCCTATTCAAAACATCGGTGCCTACGGCATCGAACTGAAACACGTCTGCGAATACGTCGACTGCATTGAGCTGGCCACGGGTAATGCGCAGCGCTTAACCGCAGAGCAGTGCCGCTTTGGCTATCGCGACAGCATTTTCAAGCACGAGTATCAGGATCGGTTCGTCATTGTGGCCGTTGGTCTGCGTCTGGCAAAGGCCTGGAAACCGGTGCTGACTTACGGCGATCTGACCCGCCTCGATCCGGCTACCGTCACACCGCGTGAGGTATTTGATTCCGTTTGCCATATGCGAATGACCAAGCTTCCGGACCCGAAAGTGAACGGAAATGCGGGCAGTTTCTTCAAAAACCCGGTGATCGGCAGCGAAAACGCCAAAGCATTTCTCGCCGGCTGGCCAACGGCTCCGCATTATCCTCAGGCGGATGGCAGCGTGAAGCTGGCCGCAGGCTGGCTTATCGATCAATGTGATTTAAAAGGTACAACTATTGGTGGCGCTGCTGTTCACCGTCAGCAGGCACTGGTACTGATTAACCAGTCCAGCGCGACGAGTGAAGATGTCGTCAACCTGGCGCACCATGTTCGCCAGCGCGTGGGCGAAAAATTTAACGTCTGGCTGGAGCCTGAAGTTCGCTTTATAGGCCGAACGGGCGAAGTGAATGCCGTGGAGACCATTGCGTGAAGGACAATACGATTCCGTTAACTCTCATCGGCATTCTGGCAGATGGCGAGTTTCATTCTGGCGAGCAGCTGGGCGAACAGCTGGGCATGAGCCGCGCTGCTATCAACAAGCATATACAAACGCTCCGCGACTGGGGCGTGGATGTGTTTACGGTGCCTGGTAAAGGTTATAGCCTGCCGGAACCGATCCAGTTACTGAATGAAGAGACCATTCGCAGCCAGATTGGGCACGGCAACGTTGCGGTATTGCCGGTCATTGATTCGACGAACCAGTATCTGCTGGACCGCCTGAGTGAGCTGACATCCGGCGATGCCTGCGTTGCCGAGTATCAACAGGCAGGACGTGGCCGTCGAGGCCGCAAGTGGTTCTCGCCATTCGGCGCCAACCTCTATCTCTCAATGTACTGGCGGCTTGAGCAGGGGCCGGCTGCGGCCATCGGGCTGAGCCTGGTCATCGGTATTGTGATGGCAGAGGTGCTGCACGATCTGGGCGCGGATAACGTTCGGGTGAAATGGCCGAACGATCTCTATCTCAACGATCGTAAACTGGCGGGTATCCTGGTTGAACTGACGGGAAAAACGGGCGATGCCGCGCAGATCGTCATTGGAGCCGGGCTGAACATGGTGATGCGAAACGTGCAAAATGATGTGGTGAACCAGGCCTGGACCAACCTCCAGGAAGCGGGGATCGCCATCGATCGCAATACGCTTGCCGTCCGGATGATCAATGAGTTACGAAGTTCGCTGACGCTCTTTGAACAGGAGGGGTTAGCGCCATTCCTCTCCCGCTGGGAAAAGCTCGATAACTTTATTAACCGACCGGTGAAGCTGCTGATTGGAGATAAAGAGATTTACGGCACTTCACGCGGCATTGACGCTCAGGGCGCGTTGCTTCTTGAGCAGGATGGCGTGATTAAGCCCTGGGTGGGCGGTGAAATTTCGTTACGAAGTGCAGAGTAACCCTCTCCCCACAGGGGAGAGGGTGTAGCGGCTATCACTGCGGATACGGCACCCAATCCCCGGCATTCAGTCGGACATAAGGCTTGTTCTGATACTGGATCACCACCGCGTTAGCGTTTTCCGATACCTCTGCCGTCTGCGGCAGCCCGCTGGTGAGCTGATCCCAGTTCACGCTATCCTCCACAAACAGCTTACCGTCTACTGCGCGAGCAACCAGTTCCGAGATGGCCAGATAGCTGCTTGGCTGGGTGATCTCAACAGGCGCACCCTGACGCGGCGCCTTCATGCCAAAGAACTTAATCCCGGCCGGAACGTTAGTGATGGACGGGCTTGGGATATCACGCAGGCCAGACACCTGCATCCTGTCGCCTTTCAGCGCTCCACCATGTTCCGGTACCACCACCACCATCACTTTACGCCCTGATTTTTCCAGCTCGGTAAAGAACGCATCCAGCTCGTCAAAGAACTTCTGGGCACGGGCTTTATAATCGGCCGTTTTGCTTACGCCAGGATAGTGATTCCCGTCGTGCAGCGGCAGCGTGTTATAGAACGTCGCGCTTCGCGTCCCTTCTTCTTTGCCAACGGTGTCGAACCAGCGCTGAAGCACGGCGGTATCGTCATACACCGGCGAACCATCGAAGCCCAGTAACGTCACCGGCAGCCCTTTCTGGTCCATCAGTGGAGCCTGCATTCCCCCCTGTTCACGCACTTCCTTCAGGAAGTTACCGAACTGGCCGTTGTGGCCCATCATCAGGTGCTGCGTAAAGCCGAGTTTTGCCAGGTTATCGAACAGATAGCACTGGTTAGCTGCGGGCTGGTAGAGATTCTTATGCGAAGGCTGCCCACAGCTCGCGCGCAGCAGGCGGATAGCCGCCGGGCCGCTGTAGGAGGTGGCGGAGTTGAAGTCTTTAAACTGTATATCGAAATGCGACCACAGCGGATGCGACATCAACCCGGCCGCATCGACATCCGCCCAGGACAGAGAACAGATGTTAATCACCAGCAGTTCAAACGGCTGAGCGTCGGCAGGCAGCGCATCCGGGAATTTCGTCTGGCGCTTATCTTCCGCAGCGTAAAAACTGGAGAGCCACGCGTTCAGGTTAGCGGATGTCGGCGGTGCGGTCTGCGCGGGAATATCCCCTACCACAGGCTTATCCCCTGCTGTCGCGACGGTAGCGGCGGCGGAACCGCCCGTGGTGGTCACGGTTGTTGTCGGCTGACCGGCTGGCCACAGCGAGAAGCTCGGGCCCGTCAGCGTCAGGACGTTTAGCCAGACCATAATCGCGACGACAAACACCGTCACGCGGATCCACTGAGACAGGAACAGCCAGGCGACCAGCAGGACAAATACCGCGCCAATCATCTGCCAGTTAATAAAGCGCTCAACCAGATCGAGCATATAGTCCGCACTGAAACCTGCGACCTGGGAGCCCTGGCTCATGATGCTTTCGGGGCCAGGCAGCCAGGTATCATGCCAGAACAGGGCGAAACCGATGGGGATAGCGACCCAGTGACGTATACGGTGCAGCCTGAGGTTCGGGATTGGCATCAGCAGGAATGCCATAAACACCAGGTTAAGCAGAGGGTGGAAATTAAGGTAGCCTGCCCACAGCAGACCAAACTTCACCAGAAAGTAGAAATTCCAGCCGGACAGGCCGCGCCAGTATTGCCAGAGTGGCGATGGCGCCGAAGAGGTATAGGTAGAATTAGTCATGTTTTCGGTTAGCCTTGACGTTCGGAGCGCGAGTCAGTGTTCCGGCAGGTTTAACATAGCGAGGTTTGACGAACAGTAATCTGACCGTATCGCGAATACGGCGCAGGGAATGTCGCGCATAGTAGCCCAGCGGCAAAAAAATTAGCGCACACAGAACAACCAGTTGAATGATATCGCTGATATTCATAATGGCGCGCTCTCCTTGTTCTCATCCAGTAAACGTAGCGGCTCAGGTACCCGACGCCAGACATGCCCGTCATGCTTCGCGTTGAGAACCGGTACGGCACCGCTTGTTACAGGCAACGGTTTGGCCCACTTTTCGGGTGCCAGGGTACGCATCTGGACAAGCTCAGCAGCAATCAGGTTATCTTCGAACCAGACCATGCGGTTCGAGAAAATATCTCCGGTAGGCAGCGGGAAGATATGGTTCAGCGCGGTATCCAGATCGTTCACCCGGCAGAAGGAGAGGAACAGCACCAGACGATTATCGCCAATGGTCATGATATCCCCTGTACGGTTAGGGCGGCACAAGGTAAGCGCCTGCTCAACACGAATGCCCGGCACGGGACGCAGGGCAACCATCACCCCTTTTCCGTCTGCCGGTAACAGCGTATTGCTTATCATGTTGCCCACCGCGTCGCAGAAGGTGTCCCACTTCTGGTAGCCGCGCAGCTTCATCGGCTGCGTCATGGAAAGCAGGGTGCTGATATCTTCCGGAACGTGGCGGTTAAACTGCTGGCCCTGGAGGCTTTCGATCAGCGTCAGACAGCGCGAGAGGGGCGCATTCCAGGGGATGACCATATTAGCGCCACAGCCCAGTAACAGGCGCTCATCGGTGGCGCGCAGGCTGGTATTATTTTCACGTACCACGATTTTTAACGCGCTGCCGCGCTGTCGACGTAGCGTGTGAATATGCCTTGCCAGCGTTTCGATTTGGTTATTCTGAATCAACGAGAAGATAATGGTCGCCGCCTGCGTGGTGCGCGCTTCATCAAATAAGGCTTCATTGGTTTCGAACAGTGACCAGTGTTCAGAAAGAGCAGGCGCGCCTTCCAGTACCGCAATATGACTCAGAACGCGTTTTTCATCACTGCGTGGCTGAACCACCGTCTCTTCCTGTTGAGCAAGATGCCACTCATCCCCGACATGTTTGAGGGTAAGCTGCTGTCGGGAGCTCACCCCTTTTTCATTGCACCAGAATGCCACGTCGTACAGATGGCTGTCAGTCTGGACACGAATACTGGCCAGGCCATAGAGGGAGCGGTATTCACTCATTAAAAGTGAAAAAAGCTTGTCGTTATTACTGCCTGGGTTAACCACCAATAAGGTGCAATTTTGATTTTTCGCCCATCTGTTGATTCTTTCCAGCCATTTCAGCAATTTTTCTGACGGAATATTTTGTAGACCGTTTTGAGAACATTTAAGAATCAGTAAATAGTGTTCAGGAACAATAGAGCACTGAATATCGCGGGGTAAAAAGTATAAACTGTCGGCCTCTGCTGACATGGAAAATAATCGTACTGTCTGGGGTCCACGGTCAGTTTCGAGCCTGATGATTGACTTTGGCTCATCGCCCATCGTAATGACGGCAACGCGGGAATCCTTACCCTGCGCCGCTATCGTCTGGTTTACCAGACTGATGGCATCAGCATTACGATCCGTATTAACCCACCAGACTCCTCCGACTGGCATGTGGCGCAATTCGTCCCATAATGACTGGATGCCAATAGAAAATATGGAGTCCACGGTGTCCCTCTTTTCGTCGAATTTCTATGCCTCTCAGTTTACTAGCGAAAGCGTAGAAATAAACCTAACATTGAAATTAAAGAACATCAGATTTAGCATGTAAATGAATTTCGTGGGCAGGACGCCTCGCTGCATCTGAATCTTATGATTTTACTCAAAGGGATGAAATAAGAATGCAAAATAACGAACCCGCAACGCCAGTCGACTCAAGCCTGGGTTACACATTCCAAAACGATTTTCTGGCACTCACGCAGGCTTTTTCGTTGCCTGAAATAGATTACACCGATATTTCCCAGCGGGAACAGTTGGCTGCGGCTATTAAACGTTGGCCGTTATTAGCTGAGTTTGCCCAACAACAATAAGGAAGCCATTGATGGCCGTACTAGGATTACAGGGCGTCCGTGGTGGGGTAGGTACAACTTCCGTAACCGCGGCGCTGGCGTGGTCATTGCAGGTTTTAGGTGAATCGGTACTGGTTATTGATGCCTGCTCCGATAATTTGCTGCGCATGTCATTCAATGTCGACTTTACGTATTCAAACGGCTGGGGGCGCGCGCTTCTGGACGATAAAGACTGGCGGGATGCGGGTTTGCGCTATACCTCCCAGCTCGATTTGCTTCCTTTTGGTCAGCTGACGGAAACCGAACGCGGGAATGAAGCCGCGTTTCAGCGCCTGTTCTCTCGCTTCACCACCGCGTTGCAGAGCCTGAAAGAGAAAGGGCACTATCGGTGGATCCTTCTGGACCTGCCGCACGGCGCCGCGTCGCTGACCCGCCAGCTGCTGGCGCAGTGTGACCATGTGCTCTCCATCGCGAACGTAGATGCGAATTGCCATATCCGTCTGCATCAGCAGGCGTTGCCTGCCAATGCCCATATTCTGATCAACGATCTGCGCATTGGCAGCCAGATCCAGGACGATCTGTACCAGGTCTGGCTACAGAGTCAGCGCCGCCTGTTGCCGATGGTGATCCATCGTGACGAAGCGATGGCGGAGTGCCTCGCGTCGAAACAACCTCTTGGGGAGTACCGTAGCGATTCACTGGCGGCGGAAGAGATCCTGACGCTGGCCAACTGGTGTCTGCTGCACTTTGCGAAAAGGCCTGAGTCTGCCGGGAGTACGGCATGAGTCGCCTGACCAGCTGGCTGCTTATCCCGCCGGTCAGTTCGCGCTTAAGTGAACGCTATCGCCATTACCGTCATCACGGCGCTTCATCGCTGAGCGCTGCGCTGGGCTGTTTCTGGATGGTTCTGGCGTGGATGTTTCTCCCCCTTGAACATCCGCGCTGGCAACGTATTCGTGCGCGCCACGGTGAACTCTATCCGCATATCAACCCTGACAAGCCGCGTCCGCTCGATCCCGCGCGCTACGCTATTCAGTCCATCTGGCTGCTGGCGACCTCAACGGGCGCGGAGAAAAAAACGTCCCGCTGGCGCAGCTTCGATCGCGTGCAGAACCTGCGTGAACGCTATCACCAGTGGCTTGACCGGCTACCCGACCGGGTTGGCGACAGAACGGGACATTTAGATAACCACAAAGAGCTCGGGCACCTCCACCCGGGCTTGCGGCGTTTTATTCTCGGCGTGGTGGTGGCGTTCTCGCTCATTCTGGCGCTGGTCTGTATTACCCAGCCGTTCAACCCGCTGGCGCAGTTTACCTTCCTGATCCTGCTGTGGGGCGTGGCGCTACTGGTGCGGCGCATTCCAGGGCGTTTTTCCGCCCTGATGCTGATTGTGCTGTCGCTGACCGTTTCCTGCCGCTACATCTGGTGGCGTTATACCTCAACGCTGAACTGGGACGATCCGGTCAGCCTGGTGTGCGGGCTAGTGCTGCTGTTTGCGGAAACCTACGCCTGGATCGTGCTGGTGCTGGGTTACTTCCAGGTTATCTGGCCGTTGAATCGTCAGCCTGTGCCGCTGCCAAAAGACACGACCCAGTGGCCAACGGTGGACCTCTTCGTGCCGACCTACAACGAAGATCTGTCGGTGGTGAAAAACACCATCTACGCCGCGCTGGGTATCGACTGGCCGAAGGACAAAATCAAAATCTGGATCCTCGATGACGGTGGCCGCGCCGAGTTCCGCCAGTTCGCAGACGAAGTGGGGGTAGAGTACATCGCCCGTACCACTCACGAACACGCGAAGGCCGGTAACATCAACAATGCGCTGAAATATGCCAAAGGGGAGTTCGTCTCTATTTTTGACTGCGACCACGTGCCAACGCGCTCGTTCCTGCAAATGACGATGGGCTGGTTCCTGAAGGAGAAAGAGCTGGCGATGATGCAGACGCCGCACCACTTCTTCTCGCCGGATCCGTTTGAACGTAACCTCGGTCGTTTCCGCAAAACCCCGAACGAGGGCACGCTGTTCTATGGCCTGGTGCAAGACGGGAACGACATGTGGGACGCCACGTTCTTCTGCGGCTCCTGCGCGGTTATCCGCCGCAAGCCGCTGGATGAAATTGGCGGCATCGCCGTGGAAACGGTCACGGAAGATGCTCACACCTCCCTGCGTCTGCACCGCCTTGGCTATACCTCGGCCTATATGCGCATTCCCCAGGCGGCGGGGCTGGCAACGGAATCCCTGTCGGCACACATCGGCCAGCGTATTCGCTGGGCACGCGGCATGGTGCAAATCTTCCGTCTCGATAACCCGCTGATGGGCAAAGGGCTGAAGCTGGCGCAGCGCCTGTGCTACGTCAACGCCATGTTCCACTTCCTGTCGGGTATTCCACGGCTTATCTTCCTCACCGCGCCGCTGGCGTTCCTGCTCCTTCACGCTTACATCATCTACGCTCCCGCGCTGATGATTGCCCTGTTCGTGCTGCCGCACATGATCCACGCCAGCCTGACGAACTCGAAGATTCAGGGGAAATATCGCCACTCCTTCTGGAGCGAAATTTACGAAACGGTGCTGGCCTGGTACATCGCGCCGCCAACCATGGTGGCGCTGATTAACCCGCATAAAGGGAAATTTAACGTCACCGCGAAGGGCGGGCTGGTGGAAGAGGAGTATGTCGACTGGGTGATCTCCCGGCCCTATATTTTCCTGGTGCTGCTGAATATTGTGGGCGTCATTGTTGGGATCTGGCGCTACTTCTACGGCCCGGAAAACGAAGTCCTGACGGTCTTCGTGAGTATGGCGTGGGTGTTTTATAACCTGATTATCCTCGGTGGCGCGGTGGCGGTATCGGTGGAGAGTAAACAGGTCCGCCGCGCGCACCGCGTCGAAATCAGCATGCCCGCGGCCATTGCCCGCGACGATGGCCATCTCTTCTCCTGTACCGTACATGACTTCTCGGATGGCGGTCTGGGTATCAAGATCAACGGTCAGGCTAAGGTGCTGGAGGGGCAGAAGGTTAACTTACTGCTTAAGCGCGGCCAGCAGGAGTATGTCTTCCCGACGCAGGTTGTACGCGTGAGAGGAAATGAGGTGGGTCTGCAACTGATGCCACTGACCAAAAAGCAACACATTGATTTTGTGCAGTGTACGTTTGCCCGCGCGGATACGTGGGCTCTCTGGCAGGACAGCTTCCCTGAGGATAAGCCTCTGGAAAGCCTGCTGGATATTCTTAAGCTGGGGTTCCGTGGCTATCGTCACCTTGCAGAATTTGCCCCGTCGTCGGTGAAATTAATTTTCCGGTCACTTACTTCGCTGGTTTCCTGGGTCGTGTCGTTCATTCCGCGTCGGCCTGAGCGAGATGAAGCGAAGCAGGCGGACCCGGTTATGGCTCAACAATGATGATAACGCGATGAAAACAAAACTTTCCTGGTTATGTGCAGTGGCAATGGGGATGAGTGTGCTCCCTGCAACAGTGGCTAACGCGGCGCCTGATAACGCAGCGGCCACGCCCGCTCCAACGGTGCCTGTCGTCGCGCAAGCGACCGATCCGGTTGTGACGGCGGCGCCGGGGCAGACGGAAAACGTCGTCCCAAATCAGCCGACGACGGGGAATACGCTGCCTGCCGGTAATCCGGTGGTGGGGCAGGTCATGCCCGGCGTGCCCGGGGCCAACGCACCCGTGGTTGCGGAAAATACGCCGTCGCGTGACGTTAAGCTGACGTTCGCCCAGATCGCGCCTCCTCCGGGCAGCATGGTCCTGCGCGGCATCAACCCAAATGGCGGTATCGAATTCGGTATGCGCAGCGATGAAGTCGTGTCGAAAGCGATGCTCAACCTGGAATACACGCCATCGCCGTCGCTGCTGCCGGTGCAGTCCCAGCTTAAGGTCTATCTGAATGATGAGCTGATGGACGTCCTGCCAGTCACCAAAGAGCAGTTGGGTAAGAAAACCCTGGCCCAGGTGCCGATTAACCCGCTGTTTATCACCGACTTTAACCGCGTACGTCTGGAATTTGTCGGCCACTACCGCGATGTCTGTGAAAACCCGGCCAGCAGCACCCTGTGGCTGGATGTGGGCCGCAACTCCTCGCTACAGATGACGTATCAGCCACTGGCGCTGAAAAACGATCTCTCGGCCTTCCCGGTGCCGTTCTTCGACCCGCGCGATAACCGTCCTCTGAACCTGCCGATGGTGTTTGCGGGCTCTCCGGATGTGACTGAGCAGCTGGCGGCCTCCATCGTGGCATCCTGGTTTGGTTCCCGCTCCGGCTGGCGCGGTCAGAGTTTCCCGGTCATGTACGACAAAATGCCGGATAAAAACGCGATCGTGTTTGCCACCAACGCCAAACGTCCGTCATTCCTGCGTGACCATCCGGCCGTGAAAGCGCCCACCATCGAGATGATCACCCATCCGGACAACCCGTACGTGAAGCTGCTGGTGGTCTTCGGGCGTGATGAAAAAGATCTGGTGCAGGCGGCGAAGGGCATTGCGCAGGGGAATATCCTGTTCCGCGGCAACAGCGTCGTGGTGGATGAAGTGAAACCGCTGCTGGCGCGTAAGCCTTATGATGCCCCAAACTGGGTGCGCACCGACCGCGCGATCACCTTCGGTGAGCTGAAAACCTATGAAGAGCAATTGCAGTCCACCGGGCTGGAGCCTTCTCCCGTCAGCCTGTCGCTGAACCTGCCGCCGGATCTGTATCTGCTGCGCACCAACGGGATTGATATCAACCTGAACTACCGTTACACCGCGCCGGCAACCAAAGACAGCTCGCGCATGGATATCAGCCTCAACAACCAGTTCCTGCAATCATTCAGCCTGACCAGCAGCCAGGAGACAAACCGGCTGATGCTTCGTCTGCCAGTATTGCAGGGGCTGCTGGACGGTAAAACCGATGTGTCGATCCCGGCGCTGAAGCTGGGTGCGGTGAACCAGCTGCGGTTTAACTTCCAGTATATGAACCCGATGCCGGGTGGAACGGTGGAAAACTGTATTACCTTCCAGCCGGTGCAAAACCACGTGGTGATTGGTGACGATTCCACGATCGACTTTTCGAAATATTACCACTTTATCGCGATGCCGGACCTGCGTGCGTTTGCAAATGCCAGCTTCCCGTTCAGCCGCATGGCAGATCTCTCTGAATCAATTGTCGTGATGCCAAAAGCGGCCAACGAAGGTCAGGTTGCCACGCTGCTGGATACCATGGGCACCATCGGGGCGCAAACCGGCCTGCCGGCGGTCAACGTGACGGTGACGAACGACGGTAGCCAGATCCAGAACAAAGATGCCGATATCATGGTCATCGGCAACATCCCGGACAAGCTGAAAGACGAGAAGCGCGTCGATCTGCTGGTGCAGGCGGCGCAGTCATGGGTCAACACGCCGCTGCGTCAGACCGAGTTCCCGAGCATCATGCCGGACAGCGGCGATCGTCAGGCCAATATCAGGACGACCGTAAGCTCAACGGGTCCGATGGCCGCGATTGTCGGCTTCCAGTCGCCGTATAACGACCAGCGCAGCGTTATCGCCCTGCTGGCGGACAGCCCGCGCGGCTATGAGTTGCTCAATACGGCCATGAACGACAGCGGTAAACGGGCGGCAATGTACGGTTCCGTCTCGGTTATTCGTGAGTCGGGGGTCAACAGCCTGCGCGTGGGGGATGTCTACTATGTGGGCCATCTGCCGTGGTTCGAGCGCCTGTGGTACGCCCTGTCTAACCACCCGGTGCTGCTGGCCGTGCTGGCTGCGCTCAGCGTCGTCTTACTGGCCTGGGTGCTGTGGCGTCTGCTGCGAATCATTAGCCGTCGTCGTCTTAATCCGGACCATGAGTAAGCGGTGATGAAAATCTTTCGTGGGTGTGTAGTCGCAGCGTTGATGCTGGCGGCGGCGAATCTTCATGCCGCCTGCCGCTGGCCCGCTTGGGAGACGTTCAAGCAGGATTATATGAGCGAAGGTGGGCGCGTTATCGATCCCAGCGACGCGCGCAAGATCACCACCTCGGAAGGGCAAAGCTATGGGCTGTTCTTTGCGCTGGCGGCAAACGATCGTAAGGCGTTCGATCTGCTGCTGGCATGGACGCGCGATAACCTTGCCGAGGGGGATTTAGCCCAGCATCTCCCAGCCTGGCTGTGGGGGAAAAAGGACGACGAAACCTGGGCCGTTATCGACTCGAACTCGGCGTCGGATGCCGATATCTGGATTGCCTGGTCGCTGCTGGAAGCCGGGCGGCTATGGAAAAATCCCGATTATACGCGCACGGGTAAGGCGCTGTTGACGCGCATTGCCACCGAGGAAGTGGTGAAGGTGCCGGGTCTGGGCTCTATGTTGCTGCCGGGTAAAGTCGGTTTTGCCGAAGAGAGTGCCTGGCGCTTCAACCCCAGCTACCTGCCGCCGCAGCTTGCGAGCTATTTTACCCGTTTTGGTGCACCGTGGACGACGCTCCGAGAAACCAACCTGCGTCTGCTGCTGGAGACCGCGCCTAAAGGATTTTCCCCGAACTGGGTGAAATATCAGAAGAAGGGCGGCTGGCAGCTGAAGCAGGATGCGTCCCTTATCGGCAGCTACGATGCGATTCGCGTCTATCTCTGGGTAGGAATGATGAACGATAGCGATCCACAGAAAGCCCGGCTACTGGCGCGTTTCAAGCCCATGGCGACCACCACAACCAAACAAGGCTTGCCGCCGGAAAAAGTGGATGTAGTGACCGGGAAACGTACCGGAGATGGGCCGGTTGGGTTCTCTGCCTCCCTGCTTCCGTTTTTACAAAACCGGGACGCGCAGGCGGTGCAACGTCAGCGCGTCGCCGATCGTTTTCCCGATAATAATGCTTATTACAGCTACGTTCTGACCCTCTTTGGACAAGGGTGGGATCAGCATCGTTTTCGCTTCACCGCGCAAGGTGAATTACTACCGGATTGGGGCCAGGAATGCGCACGTTCACACTAAATCTCCTCACGTTATCGCTTGGCCTGGCGCTAATGCCCCTGGCCCAGGCCGCCAACTCCCCGCAGCAGAGACAGCTGCTGGAACAGGTTCGTCTGGGCGAATCCACGCAGCGTGAGGATTTGGTGCGTCAGTCGCTCTACCGCCTTGAGCTGATCGACCCCGACAACCCGGACGTGATTGCCGCACGCTTCCGCTATCTGTTACGACAGGGCGATACGGCGGGCGCGCAAAAAGAGCTGGATCGCCTGAAAGGAATGGCACCCGATTCCAGCGCGTACCAGTCCTCCCGTACGACCATGCTGCTCTCCACGCCGGACGGTCGCCAGGCCCTCCAGCAGGCTCGCCTGCTTGCCACTACCGGCCATACGCAGGAAGCCATTGCCGCGTATGACAAACTGTTTGACGGTAATCCGCCCTCGGGCGACATCGCGACGGAGTACTGGAACGTGGTGGCAAAAGATCCCGCCCGCCGGAACTCAGCCATAGGCCAGCTTAAAAACCTTAACGCCACCAGCCCGGGCAACGCCCCGCTACAGGCCTCGCTGGCCCAGCTTCTGTTCGAGAGCGGGCGCCGTGAAGAAGGGTTTGCGGTGTTGCAGGAGATGGCCAAATCGAACAAGGGCCGCAGTCAGGCGTCGGATATGTGGTACCAGCAGATCAAAGATCTGCCGGCCAGCAGCACCAGCGTCACCGCGCTGCAACAGTACCTGAGCGTGTTCAGCGATGGCGATAACGTGACGGCGGCGCGCGCGCAGCTTGAAGCGCAGCAAAAACAGCTCGCCGATCCGGCGTTTCGCGCCAAAGCCGAAGGGTTAGCCGCGGTGGAAGCCGGGCAGGGCAACAAAGCGGTGACGGAGTTGCAGAAAGCGGTCAGCGCCAACCACGCCGACAGCGAAGCCGTAGGCGCGCTGGGGCAGGCCTATTCCCAGAAAGGCGATCGCGCCCGCGCGGTGGCGCAGTTTGAAAAGGCGATCGCCCTCGATCCGCAGAGCGATAACCGGGGCAAATGGGACAGCCTGCTGAAGGTCAACCGATACTGGCTGCTGATCCAGCAGGGGGATAACGCCCTGAAAGCCAACAATACGGCCCAGGCGGAACGCTATTACCAGCAGGCGCGCAGCGTCGATAATACCGACAGCTACGCGGTGCTGGGGCTGGGTGATGCGGCGGCGGCGCGTAAAGATAACGACGCGGCCGAACGCTATTACCGCCAGGCGTTACGTATGGACAGCGGCAACACCAACGCGGTGCGCGGTCTTGCCAATATTTATCGCGCACAATCTCCGGAGAAGGCGACGCAGTTTATTCAGTCGCTCTCTGCCAGCCAGCGCCGCAGCATTGATGATATTGAACGTAGCCTGACGAACGAGCAGCTGTCAGCCCAGGCCGAACGGCTGGAAAGCGAGGGGAAATATGCCCAGGCCGCAGAAATTCAGCGCCGACGCCTTGCGCTTTCCCCGGGCGACGTGTGGATCACCTACCGGCTGTCGCGCGATCTGTATAGCGCGGGTCAGCGCAGCCAGGCGGATAACCTGATGCGTCAGCTGGCAAGCCAGAAACCGGGCGATCCGGAGCAGGTTTACGCCAGCGGGCTGTACCTGTCCGGCAACGATCGGGACCGCGCCGCGCTGGCGCATCTGAACACGCTGCCGCGCGACAGGTGGAACAGCAACATTCAGGAGCTGGCGAGCCGCCTGCAAAGTAACCAGGTGCTGGAAAACGCCAACCGCCTGCGCGACGGTGGAAAAGAGCAGGAGGCGGAAGCGCTGCTTCGCCAGCAGCCCTCGTCCACCCGTATCGACTTAACGCTGGCGGACTGGGCTGAACAGCGTGGCGATCATGAGGCCGCGAAAACCGCCTACAACACCGTCCTGCAACGGGAACCGCAGAACGAAGACGCGATTCTCGGCCTGACCGAAGTCAATCTTGCTCAGGGCAACAGGGACGCCGCTCGCGCTGAGCTGGCGAAACTGCCCGCGGCACAAAACGGCGAACCGCTCTCCCTCAATATGCAGCGCCGGATCGCCATGGCGCAGGCCGGTCTGGGTGATCCTGCCGCGGCAGAAAAGACCTTCAACGCCATTGTTCCTCAGGCAAAATCGCAGCCGCCTTCTATGGAAAGCGCGCTGGTGATGCGTGATGCCGCCCGTTTCCAGGCGCAAAACGGCCAGCCTCAGCAGGCGCTGGAAACCTGGAAAGATGCGATGGTCTTATCGGGCATCACGACGACCCGTCCGACCGATAACGACAGCTTTACGCGTCTTACGCGTAACGATGAGAAAGATGACTGGCTGAAGCGCGGCGTACGCAGCGATGCAGGCGATCTTTATCGTCAGCAGGATCTTAACGTCACGCTGCAACACGACTACTGGGGCTCCAGCGGCACGGGGGGCTATTCCGACCTGAAAGCCCACACCACCATGCTCCAGGTTGATGCGCCGCTGTCGGATGGTCGCATGTTCTTCCGTAGCGATCTGGTCAATATGAACGCCGGTTCCTTTGATACGGACAATGGCACTTACGATCCAACGTGGGGCACCTGCGCCGAAACGCCATGTCGCGGCAGCACGAATCAGTCGGCCAACGGCGCCAGCGTGGCCGTCGGCTGGCAGAACCAGACCTGGGCGTGGGACATCGGTACAACGCCGATGGGCTTCGACGTGGTCGATGTGGTGGGCAGCCTGAGCTACAGCAACGACTTAGGGCCGATTGGCTACACCCTGAACGCCCATCGCCGTCCGATTTCCAGCTCCGTGCTGGCCTTCGCCGGGCAAAAAGATCCCAATACCGACACCACCTGGGGCGGCGTGCGTGCCACCGGTGGCGGCGTGAGCGTGAGCTACGACAAAGGCGAAGCTAACGGTATCTGGTCAAGCCTGAGTGCCGACAGCCTCAGCGGGAAAAATGTCGAAGATAACTGGCGCGTCCGCTGGATGACCGGCTATTACTACAAGCTTATCAATCAGAACAACGAGCGCCTGACGGTCGGCGTGTCCAATATGCTCTGGCATTACGATAAGGATTTAAGCGGTTATTCGCTGGGCCAGGGCGGTTACTACAGCCCGCAGGAGTATGTGTCGTTCGCTTTACCGGTGAACTGGCGTAAACGCACGGAGAACTGGTCATGGGAGCTGGGTGGCTCCGTCTCCTGGTCCCATTCAAAAACAAAAGATGTGATGCGTTATCCGTTGCAGGGGCTGATCCCGGACAATGAGCCAGGCCGTTATACCGATAAAGGTGTGATGGAAACCGGAAGCAGCTCGTCAGGGACGGGTTATACCGCAAGGGCGATTGTTGAACGCCGCGTGACGTCCAACTGGTTTGTCGGTCTGGGCGTTGATATTCAGGAAGCGAAAGACTATACCCCGAGTCATGCGCTGCTCTATGTTCGGTATTCTGCCGCAGGCTGGCAGGGTGATATGGACTTACCGCCGGAACCGCTGGTGCCTTATGCAGACTGGTGATCGGATTTTTGCTTAATCTAATTGTAAGTCTCTCTTAAAAGTGCAGCTATCGGGTATACTCGGGCGCACCAGGTTTACACCCTGGTGCGCCCTGCGCTTCGAGTTTTGTGGAGAGTCATTTTGCGTGTCAGCCGTTCCTTAACGATCAAACAGATGGCGATGGTGTCTGCCGTCACAATGCTGTTTGTCTTCATCTTCTGCGTCATTTTGCTGTTTCATTCCGTACAGCAGAACCGCTATAACACGGCTTCGCAACTGGAAAGTATTGCCCGCTCGGTGCGGGAACCTCTGTCGGCCTCGATCCTGAAAGGGGATATCCCCGAGGCAGAATCCATTCTGAAGCGCATCCAGCCTGCCGGTATCGTGAGCCGGGCCGATGTCGTACTGCCCAACCAGTTTCAGGCGCTGCGGATGAGCTTTATCCCGGAGCGTCCCGTCCCGATGATGGTGATACGCCTGTTTGAACTGCCGGTGCAGATTTCGCTGCCTCTCTATTCCCTGGAAAGACCGGCTAACCCACAGCCGCTGGCTTACCTGGTGTTACAGGCGGACTCGTACCGCATGTATAAATTCGTCATGAGCTGGGTTGCTACGTTGGTAACCACTTACTTACTCTTGACCTTAATGTTGAGCGTGGCGCTGACGTGGTGCATCAACCGGTTAATAGTGCATCCGTTGCGCCGCATCGCGCGGGAGCTGAACGACCTCTCTCCGCAGGAGCACATGGGGCATCAGTTACCGTTGCCGCGCCTGCATCACGACGATGAAATCGGCATGCTGGTCCGGAGTTACAATATCAACCAGCAGCGTGTCCTGCGTCAGCAGGAAGAGCTCAGTAACAATGCCACCCGTTTTCCGGTTTCCGATCTGCCTAACAAAGCGTTTTTAATGGCCCTGCTGGAGCAGACCGTCGCCCGCCAGCAGCCCACCGCGCTGATGGTGATCGCCTGCGAAACCTTGCAGGACACGACGGGCGTGCTGAAAGAGAGCCAGCGCGAGATGCTGCTCCTGACGCTGGTGGAAAAGGTGAAATCTGTTCTGGCGCCGCGCATGGTGCTCACCCAGGTCAGCGGCTATGACCTGGTGGTGATCGCGCACGGCGTAAAAGAGCCGTGGCAGGCCATTACGCTAGGTCAGCAAGTGCTCACTGTCATTAATGAACGGCTGCCCATTCAGGGTATCCAGCTTCGTCCGAGCGCGAGCATCGGGATTGCGATGTACTACGGTGGCCTGACCGCCGAGCAGCTTTACCGACGTGCTTTCTCGGCAGCGTTCACCGCACGCCGGAAAGGGAAAAACCAGATCCAGTTCTTTGACCCGGAGCAGATGGAAAAAGCCCAGCAGCGCCTGACGGAAGAGAGCGACATTCTGACGGCGATGGACAATCGACAGTTTGCGCTCTGGCTACAGCCGCAGGTGAATTTGCGCACGGGTGAAGTGACCAGCGCCGAAACGTTGCTGCGCATGCAGCAGCCGGACGGCACGTGGGAGCTGCCTGAGGGGATGATCGAACGTATTGAGTCCTGCGGCCTGATGGTCACCGTGGGGTACTGGGTGCTGGAAGAGTCGTGCCGCCAGCTTGCGGCCTGGCAGCAGCGGGGCATTACGCTGCCGCTGTCGGTGAATCTCTCAGCGCTACAGCTGATGCACCCGACCATGGTGCCGGAGACGCTCGCGCTGATCCATCGCTACCGCATCCAGCCCGACACGCTGATACTGGAAGTCACCGAGAGCCGTTGTATCGACAATCCTGACGACGCTGTCGCCATTCTGAAACCGCTGCGTAACGCCGGGGTCCGCATTGCGCTGGACGATTTTGGCATGGGGTATTCCGGCCTGCGCCAGCTCCATCACATGAAAACCCTGCCGGTGGACGTCCTTAAAATCGACAAAACCTTTGTTGAGGGGCTGCCGGAGGATTGCAGTATGGTACAGGCGATTATTCAGATGGCGCACAGCCTGAATCTGCACGTGATTGCCGAGGGAATTGAAAACGACGCCCAGCGCGAGTGGCTGGCTGCGGCGGGCGTGGAGAGCGGTCAGGGCTTCCTTTTTGATCGTGCCGTGCCGTCGGATATTTTTGAGCAACGCTATCTCGCCGCTGCTGGCAATAACGCAAAAGTGTAATTTTGTTGCTGGCTTGTGCGAGCCAGCTCAAAGTTCTTAACATTTGTGTTTCAAATTTGAACCTCGTTTATTTCTGTCCTGTTATGTGGGTGTTATTTTAAAGCCGCAGGTTAACCATAACCTTACAAAGCCTGTAGTTTTTCTTCCCAGGGACACCCTATGAAAACCTCACTCTTCAAAAGTCTTTATTTCCAGGTCCTGACAGCCATCGCCATCGGTATTCTGCTCGGTCACTACTACCCGGAACTGGGCGCGCAAATGAAGCCGCTTGGCGACGCGTTCGTTAAGCTCATCAAAATGATCATCGCGCCGGTCATCTTCTGTACCGTGGTGACCGGTATCGCCGGCATGGAAAGCATGAAGGCGGTCGGCCGTACGGGGGCGGTTGCCCTGCTGTACTTTGAGATTGTCAGTACCATCGCGCTGATTATCGGCCTGATTATCGTCAACGTGGTGCAGCCTGGCGCGGGCATGAACGTTGACCCGGCCACGCTGGATGCGAAAGCGGTGGCGGTTTACGCTGAACAGGCGAAAGATCAGGGGATTGTGGCCTTCCTGCTGGACGTGATCCCGAGCAGCGTAATTGGCGCGTTCGCCAGCGGTAACATCCTTCAGGTGCTGCTGTTTGCCGTGCTGTTTGGCTTTGCCCTGCACCGTCTGGGCAGCAAAGGCCAGCTGATTTTCAACGTCATTGAAAGCTTCTCGCAGGTTATCTTCGGCATCATCAACATGATCATGCGTCTGGCCCCGATTGGTGCCTTCGGCGCGATGGCGTTTACCATCGGTAAATACGGCGTCGGCACGCTGGTACAGCTCGGCCAGCTGATTATCTGCTTCTACATCACCTGTATTCTGTTTGTGGTGGTGGTGCTCGGCTCCATCGCCCGTGCGACCGGCTTCAGCATCTTCAAATTTATTCGTTACATCCGCGAAGAGCTGCTGATCGTGCTCGGCACGTCCTCTTCTGAATCCGCGCTGCCGCGCATGCTCGATAAAATGGAAAAGCTGGGCTGCCGTAAGTCCGTGGTGGGGCTCGTTATTCCGACGGGCTACTCCTTTAACCTCGACGGCACCTCGATATACCTGACAATGGCGGCGGTCTTTATTGCCCAGGCCACCAACAGCCATATGGATATCTTCCATCAGATTACGCTGCTGGTGGTGCTCCTGCTCTCCTCAAAAGGGGCGGCGGGCGTCACGGGCAGCGGATTTATCGTGCTGGCGGCGACCATTTCAGCGGTTGGTCATCTGCCGGTGGCGGGCCTGGCCCTGATCCTCGGTATCGACCGCTTTATGTCTGAAGCCCGCGCGTTAACCAACCTGATCGGCAATGGCGTGGCGACGGTCGTTGTAGCGAAGTGGGTGAAAGAGCTGGACCACAAGAAACTCAACGATACGCTGAATAACCGCCCATCTGAGGACAAAACCCCCGGTTTATCCTCTTAATCCCTCATAAATGCCCGTATTCCCTTGTGGGGATGCGGGCACCTGCGCATAATAACCGCTCATACCTGTCATAATTCGACAAGATTTTTTTGAGGTATATTTCACTTCCGCCCGTGACGTTTAGCCGAACACGCTGTCTAATCGGAAGGTTTTCATCGTCATCTTTGAGTGCTCACGTCGCGAGACACTCTCTTTAACCAGGAATGTTGATCAGGGGTTCACATGCAGGGCACAAAAATTCGACTCTTAACCGGCGGTTTGCTGATGATGGCAGCAGCCAGTTATGTGCAGGCAGATGCGCTCCAGCCAGACCCGGCCTGGCAACAGGGAACACTGGCGAACGGTTTCCAGTGGCAGGTATTATCCACTCCGCAACGTCCGAGCGATCGCATTGAAATTCGTCTGGCTGTGAATACCGGCTCCCTCACAGAAAGCACCCAGCAGACCGGCTTAAGCCATTTTATTCCTCGACTGGCGCTCACCCAGAGCGGCAGTTTGCAGGCGGTTCAGGTGCGTTCTTTATGGCAACAGGCCATCGATCCAAAACGCCCGCTTCCCCCGGCTGTGGTCTCCTATGACTACACCATGTTTAACCTGAGCCTGCCCAACAACCGTAACGATCTGCTTAAAGAAGCGCTTACCTATCTTTCCGATGCGACCGGCAAACTGGCGATTACGCCGGAGACCGTAAACTATGCGTTGAGCAACAGCGACATGGTGGCGACCTGGCCGACGGATACCAAAGAAGGCTGGTGGCGCTACCGCCTGAAAGGGTCAACGCTGCTTGGTCATGACCCGGCAGAGCCGCTGAAACAGCCGGTTGACGCACAGCAGGTGAAATCTTTCTATCAGCAGTGGTACACCCCGGACGCCATGACCCTCATTGTGGTGGGCAACGTGGACAGCCGTGCGGTGATAGAGCAAATCAACAAAGCCTTTGGCGATCTGAAAGGGAAGCGTGAAACGCCAGCCCCGGTTCCTACGCTTTCTCCGCTGCGACCTGAGACGGTCAGCATCATGACGGATACCGTGCGTCAGGATCGTCTTTCAATGATGTGGGATACCGCCTGGCAGCCGATTCGCGAGTCTTCTGCGCTGTTGCGTTACTGGCGTGCGGATCTCGCGCGTGAAGCGCTGTTCTGGCACGTTCAGCAGACGCTCAGCAAGAACAACGTGAAAGACATTGGCCTGGGCTTTGACTGCCGCGTGCTGTTCCAGCGCGCGCAGTGCGCCATTAACGTGGAATCGCCCAGCGATAAGCTGAACGCGAATCTCGGCGTGGTGGCAAAAGAGCTGGCTAAAGTGCGCAAAGAGGGCCTGTCTGAAGAGGAGTTTAACGCGCTGGTCGCGCAGAAATCCCTCGAATTGCAGAAACTGTTCGCCACCTATGCCCGCGCCGATACCGATATCTTAATCAGCCAGCGCATTCGTTCCTTGCAGAATCAGGTCGTGGACATTGCGCCGGAGCAGTATCAGAAGCTGCGTCAGGATTTCCTGAACGGCCTGACCGTTGAAATGCTGAATCAGGATCTACGTCAGCAGCTGTCGCAGGATATGGCGTTGATTCTGTTGCAGCCGAAAGGTGAGCCGGAATATGACATGAAAGAGTTGAAGGCCACCTGGAACGCCATCATGGCGACGGCGCCGCAGCCAGTACAGGCTGCGGCCGATGATTTGCATCAGGATGCGAGCGATATTCCTCAGGGTCAGTAAGACCCTGAGTGCCCTCTCTCTGTGGGAGAGGGCTAGGGTGAGGGCATCAGCCCTCACCGTTCTTAAGCAGGCATCGCCTCGCGCGGAATAATCGCTCCGCGATACTGAATCACCGTGCTGGCCGTCAGGTGACCGCGCTGCGCTGCCGCTTCCGGTGTACCGCCGGTCAGACGTACCGCCAGATAGCCCGCGCTGAAAGAATCGCCCGCCGCAGTGGTATCAATCACTTTCTCTTTCGCCAGCTTCACCGCCGGAACCTCTGTCACGGCTTCACCCGTCACCGCCACCAGGCAAGACTCCGCCCCGCGCTTAATCACCACTTCACTGACCCCAGCGGCCTGCGTCCGGGCGATAACCTCATCAACCGGTTTTTCACCCCACAGGGCATCTTCATCATCCAGCGTCAGGAAGGCGATATCGGTGCATTCCAGCATCTGCTGGTACACCTGCTGCGTCTCTTCACGGCTGGCCCAGAGGCGCGGACGGTAGTTGTTATCGAAAATCACTTTGCCGCCGTTGGCGCGGCATTCGCGCAGCAGCGACAGCAGCTTTTCACGGCTCTGCTGGCTCAGGATCGCCAGGCTAATCCCGCTCAGGTAGAGGTAATCAAAGGTGGCCAGCTCTTCACAAATCGCGGCGGCGGCATCGCTTTCCAGCCAGAATTTGGCAGCCGCTTCATTACGCCAGTAGTAGAAGGTGCGCTCGCCGGTACTGTCGGTTTCGATGTAGTACAGACCCGGCAGGCGGTTTTCCATCCGCTGGATCAGCGACGTCCCAACATTTTCACCCTGCCAGGCTTCCAGCATCTGCTGGCTAAAGCTGTCCGTGCCGAGCGCAGTAACGTAATCCACGCTCAGCGCGTCGGGGGCGACCTGACGGGCAATGTAAACGGAGGTGTTCAATGTATCGCCGCCAAAACCGCGGCTCACTTCCGCGCCTTTCTGGGACAGCTCAATCATGCATTCGCCAATCACGGCAATTTTCTTAGACATAGTCGTGAACCTGAACAGAGTAATTAAAGGTAGTGTGCGCTGTGTGTTTTTTACGGTCAACCATATTAAAACGACGTTCCATTATTTTTTTTGAGCCAGCGCGTGTTCCGGCATATTTCTGTCATCTTAATTTCATTTTCCCGGTGAATTGAACATAAAGTTCTCACCTGGCGGGCCGATAACTCAGTGACGAGTCCAGAAAGGCTATCCCATACAACAGGACATCCGAAATGAAGTCAGAGCAGGTTATCCAGCGGCTGAGCACTACGCCTGAGGCAAGTATTGAGAACTTGCAGGAGCATCGCTACTGGCTGCAATGCGAGCGAGCGTATACCTATCAGCCCATCTACCGTACCGACGGTCGGTTAATGGCGATTGAGGTATTAACGATCGTCACTCATCCGTCGAATCCTTCACAGCGTATTGCGCCGGACCGCTATTTTGCGGAGGTTGCCGTGCGTCAGCGCATCGACGTGCTGGAAGAGCAGCTGAGAATGCTGGCGACAAAGCAGGCCTTCTTCGAGCAGCACGGTATTCTGGCGTCGGTGAACGTGGATGGCCCAACTCTGATGGCGTTACGTCAGAATGCGACGTTGCAGGCGCTGATTGCCACCCTGCCGTGGATGCGCTTCGAACTGGTGGAGCACGTGCGTCTGCCGCAGGACTCCTCGTTTGCCTCGATGTGTGAATTTGGCCCGCTGTGGCTGGATGACTTCGGTACCGGCATGGCGAACTTCTCCGCCCTGAGCGAAGTGCGTTATGATTACATCAAAGTGGCCCGCGATCTGTTTATTATGCTGCGCCAGACGTCGGAGGGACGGAACCTGTTTACTATGCTCCTGCAACTGATGAACCGCTATTGTCAGGGCGTCATTGTGGAAGGCGTGGAAACGCTGGAAGAGTGGCGCGACGTGCAAAATTCCCCGGCAGCCGCGGCACAGGGTTATTTCCTCTCTCGTCCTGTCCCTATGGATACCCTGGAAAAGGTGATAACCACGCTCTGATATGCCCGCTTCCCTTTGTCTGAACTATAGTTTTATAGGCAAGTTCATCAGGAAAGGGGACAACAATGACAAAAACAACCAGGGTGATTTCCTGGACAGCAGGGATTTTCGTGTTGCTGATCGTGGTCTTAATCATCATTATCGCCACGTTTGACTGGAACCGCCTCAAACCGACCATCAACCAGAAAGTCTCAGCCGAGCTAAACCGCCCCTTCGCAATACGTGGCGATTTGGGCGTCGTGTGGGAGCGCCAGAAAGAGGAAACCGGCTGGCGAAGCTGGGTGCCCTGGCCGCACGTCCATGCCGACGACATTATGCTTGGCAACCCGCCCGATATCCCCGAAGTGACCATGATCCACCTGCCGCGCGTGGAAGCCACGCTCGCGCCGTTAGCCCTGTTAACGAAAACGGTCTATCTGCCGTGGATCAAACTTCAGCAGCCGGACGCGCGGCTGATTCGCCTGTCTGAGAAAAACAACAACTGGACGTTCGATCTCGCCGGCAGCGACGATAAAGATCCGAATGCGCAGCCCTCTTCGTGGTCTTTCCGCCTCGATAATATTCTGTTCGATCGCGGGCGGATCGCCATTGACGATAAGGTGAGTAAGGCCGACGTAGAGATCCTCGTCGATCCGCTGGGCAAGCCGCTGCCGTTTAGCGAAGTGACGGGCAGTAAAGCCAAAGGCGATGACAGCAAAGCGGGCGATTACGTCTTCGGCCTGACGGCGAAGGGGCGCTACAACGGCCAGCCGCTCACCGGCAAAGGCAAAATCGGCGGCATGCTGGCGCTCAGGAGCGAGGGCACGCCATTCCCGGTGCAGGCGGATTTCCGCTCGGGCAATACCCGCGTGGCGTTCGTGGGCACGGTTAACGACCCGATGAACATGGGCGGCGTCGACCTCCAGCTTAAGTTTGCCGGCGATTCGCTGGGTGAACTGTACGATCTCACCGGCGTGCTGCTGCCGGATACCCCGCCGTTCGAAACGGACGGGCGCCTGGTCGCAAAAATCGACGCTGAAAAATCGTCCGTCTTTGACTACCGTGGGTTCAACGGCCGCATCGGCGACAGCGATATTCACGGTACGCTGACCTACACCACCGGAAAACCACGCCCGAAACTGGAGGGTGACGTTGAATCCCGCCAGCTGCGTCTGGCCGATCTCGGGCCGCTGATTGGCGTAGATTCGGGTAAAGGCACGAAGTCAAAAGAGGTCAAAAAGGACGTCCAGCCTGCGGGCAAAGTACTGCCCTATGACCGCTTCGAAACCGACAAGTGGGACGTGATGGATGCGGACGTGCGCTTCAAAGGACGTAAAATTGAGCATGGCAGCACGCTGCCGTTGAGCAATCTCTCAACCCATATCATCCTGAAAAACGCCGACCTGCGCCTGCAACCGCTGAAGTTTGGCATGGCGGGCGGAACCATTTCATCGAATATCCACCTGGAGGGGGATAAAAAGCCGATGCAGGGACGGGCGGAGATCCAGGCGCGCCGGCTGAAGCTGAAAGAGCTGATGCCGGACGTGGAGCTGATGCAGAAGACCCTCGGTGAGATGAACGGCGACGCGGACATTCGCGGCACGGGCAACTCCGTGGCGGCGCTGCTGGGCAGCGGAAACGGCAACCTGAAGCTGCTGATGAACGACGGTCTGGTGAGCCGTAACCTGATGGAGATCCTGGGGCTGAACGTCGGGAACTTTATCATCGGGCAAATCTTCGGTGACGACGAAGTGCGCGTGAACTGCGCGGCAGCAAACGTGGATCTGGTCAACGGCGTGGCGCGTCCGCAGATCTTCGCCTTCGACACGGAAAACGCGGTTATCAACATCACCGGTACCGCCAGCATGGCGTCCGAGCAGCTGGATTTGACCATCGATCCGGAAAGTAAAGGTATTCGTATCATTACCCTGCGTTCGCCGCTCTACGTGCGCGGGACCTTCAAAGAGCCGCAGGCGGGCGTGAAGGCCGGGCCGCTGATTGCGCGCGGTGCAGTTGCCGCCGCACTCGCCACGCTGGTCACCCCTGCGGCGGCGCTGCTGGCGTTGATTTCGCCGTCAGAAGGCGAAGCGAATCAGTGTCGGACGATTTTGTCGCAGATGAAGAAGTAAGGTGTGGCCCGTTCTTGCCGGGTGGCGCTGCGCTTACCCGGCCTGCATGTGAATCGTAGGCCGGGTAAGGCGTAGCGCCACCCGGCATCATCTTACAGTGACTGATGTTTAGTTTCGTGCGTCAGCAGCAGCGCAATCAGCGTCAGCGCTGCCATTGCCGCCAGATAGACGCCCACATAGAACAGGCCATAGTTTGCCTGAAGCCAGGTGGCGATATACGGGGCGACCGAGGCGCCCAGAATAGACGAAACGTTATAGGAGAACGACGCGCCGGTATAACGCACTTCAGTCGGGAACAGCTCCGGCAGCAGCGCGCCCATCGGGCCAAAGGTCAGTCCCATCAGGCTCAGGCCAATCAGCAGATACGCCAACACCAGCGCAGGGCTACCTGAACCCAGCAGCGGCGGGAAGACAAACAGCGCGAACAGGATGATCAGCGAGGTGATGACGATCATGCTTGAACGACGGCCAAATTTATCCGCCAGCAGGCCCGCGATGGGCACCATCACGCCAAATCCAATAACCGCCATCATCAGCATCCACAGCACTTCGTTACGCGGCAGGCCCAGCCCGACCGGTACGGCGGCGGTGCTGTAGGTCATGGAGTAAACGGTCATGATGTAGAACAGCGTATAGGTCGCCAGCATTATGAAAGTGCCCAGCACGGTTACGCGAAGGTGTTTGGTCAGCAGCGTGCCCAGCGGAACTTTAACCTGTTTTTTCGCCGCGGCGACTTTCGCGAAGACCGGCGTTTCGTGCAGGGACACGCGCACGTACAGGCCAATCAGCACCAGCACGGCTGAGAAGACGAACGGAATACGCCAGCCCCAGCTCATGAACTGTTCATCGGTCAGCAGCCAGGAGAGGAGCAGGAAGGTGCCGTTAGCGAAGAAGAAGCCAATCGGTGCGCCCAGCTGCGGGAAAGAGCCATACAGGGCACGCTTGCGCGCCGGGGCGTTTTCGGTCGCCAGCAGCGCCGCGCCGCCCCATTCCCCGCCCAGGCCTAAACCCTGACCAAAGCGCGCCAGCGCCAGCAGCACGGGCGCCAGAATGCCGATAGTTTCATAGGTCGGCAGCAGGCCGATGGCAACCGTAGAGATCCCCATGGTCAGCAGCGAGGCAACCAGCGTCACTTTACGGCCAACGCGATCGCCAAAATGCCCAAAGACCGCTGAACCAATCGGACGCGCAACGAAGGCGATAGCAAAGGTGGCTAAAGACTGTAGCGTGGCTGCCGTCGGGTCGCCCTGTGGGAAGAAAATATGCGGAAAGACAATGACCGCAGCGGTGGCATAAATGTAAAAGTCGAAGAACTCAATGGCGGTGCCAATCAGCGATGCGACGACGACTTTATTGCGGGAGTTGACCGGAACGTGTTCCGCCCCTTCGTTAAGTGTGGTGGCTGTTGCTTGCATAATATTTTCTTATTTTTGGACGAACGAAGGGCCATATTAGGCATAGCAAAAGCGACATTTCAATCTGTAACAAAGGCGTGGCATGGTCATAAAAGCAACAAAAAGCGGATAATTTTCAGGCCAGCGAAAACACTTCCATGAAATGCTTCACACATTATAAATATAAGTCATTAAAACTGGTTTTGAGTTAAATAAAAGTTACGGTCTGGATTTATATGCTGAAATGATGAATCGGGCTGAAATATCAGCCCGACAGAACATCAGTGGTGGGTTTTTCCCGGCATGCGCGGGTCGTCTTTATACTCTGCGGTGGCGATCCACGCGGCGCAGAACAGCGTCAGGCGCGCGAAGAAATAGAAGAAGGCCATCAGCCCCAGCACTGAACCAAAGGCCGCGCCGGAGGGAGACTTGACCAGCGACGGCAGCGTATAGGTCATCACAATTTTGATCACCTCAAAACCAATAGCGGCAATCAACGTCCCGCGGATCAGCGCCTTCTTGCGCGGGCGATGGCGGGGCAAACGCCAGAAGATCCAGAAGAACAGCAGGTAGTTAGCAAAGATGGAGATGGCAAGCCCTATACCGCGCCAGGCCGGCTTAAGCCATTCAATGTAATCCAGATACAGCGCGGAGATAATCATCTGCTGCGCGGAACCGGCGACCGAGGTGATAGAGAGCGTGATGACCAGCGCCACCAGCAGCCCAATCAGCGAAATAAAGTCGCGCAGATACTTCACCCATATCTTCTCCTGGTCCTGCGGCGTACGCTCCCAGACGTCACGCGACTGGGCGCGAATGGCCTCACGCAGGTTGCCCATCCAGTTCACCCCGGAGTAGAGCGCAATGAGCAACCCGACGATACCCACGGTGGTACGCTGCTGCACGGCGGTATTGATGGTGCTTTTAAGCGTCGTGGCGAGCGTCTGGTCGCTAACGTTGTTCAGGATCTTATTGAAGATGTCCTGCAATAGCGTCGGGTGAGACGCCAGCACAAAACCGGCGGCGGCAAACGACACCATCAGGATGGGGATCATCGACAGGAAAGAGAAGTAGGTGATCGCCGCGCCGAACTGATTTCCCATGCGGTCATTGAAGCGCTCAGCGGCGCGTATCAGGTGGGCAATCGCGGGTATCTGCTGAATTTTTTCAGCTATACCGGTTACGGTGCCCAGCGCTTTGCTGGCCGTTCCAGGCTCTTTCGGCGCTTCAGGTTCGTTATCCATCTTTTTGATGGGTTCATAATCTAAATGTTGAGTCGGTCGTTGCGGGTTATTTTCCGGCGTCACGCGCATTTTCCTTTTCGTTGAGCTGGATGTTACTGAATTATAGCTTGCGACTAGTCCACGTAACTTTTTGTGAGTTCGGTAAGCCACGCCATAAACACATTCACCCGGCGGGAGAGGTTACGGCGGTGGGGATAAATGAGGGAGACGGGCATCGGTTCAGCCCGGTACTGCGGCAGGATCTCCACGAGTTTTTTCGTGCGCAGGGCATCACGCACCCCGACGCGTGGGACCTGAATAATGCCAAGCCCGGCGATACAGGCGGCCTGGTAGGTTTCCGTGCTGTTGACCGTTAGTACGCCTCCCGTTTTCACCCACTGGGTTGCGCTGCCGTTGAAATACTCAAAACCCAGCGGGCGGGTGCCCAGCGTGGCGGAGTAGTGAATGAGGGCGTGTGAGGCCAAATCGTCCAGCGTCTCAGGGTAGCCGAATCGCGTCAGATAGTCCGGGCTGGCGCAGTTAATCACCGAAAGCTTCCCAAGCGGACGGGCGATAAGCCCGGAGTCCTTCAGGTTACCCACGCGCACCACGCAGTCAAATCCTTCGCGGATGACGTCCACCAGGCGGTCGCTGCTGCTCAGCTCCAGCTCAATGCCGGGGTACTGCTGTAAAAAGGCAGGCAGTTTTGGAATGACGACATTTCGCGCAATGGCAACGGGCATATCCACGCGTAGCCGACCGCTGATGGAGGAAGGGTCGTGCAGGAACATGCCGTCCAGCTCGTCCAGATTCATCAGCAGATCTTTTGCACGTTCGTAATAAACCATGCCGTCCTGCGTCAGGCTGACGCGACGGGTAGTGCGGTGCAGCAGCTGCGTACCCAGCGCGTTTTCCAGAGCCTGGATCTGCCGCGATACGCTCCCTTTCGGCAGGCTTAACGTCTCCGCGGCGCGGGTAAAACTCTCCAGTTCCGCGACGCGAAGGAAAAGCTGCATTGCGTGTATTTTATCCATAGATGTTAGTCATTGTTGTTATGAATGAAACAGTGAAGCGTTAGCAGGAGTATTTATTGATTTTCTACCATCTAATAAGCTCTTTCTCAATCTTCATCACAGACGAAACGAGGTGAATTATGCGTGAACGTATTGCATTAGTGACCGGCGGTAGCCGCGGCCTGGGTAAAAACGCCGTTCTGAAGCTGGCTGCGGAAGGGACAGGCATCATCCTGACCTGGAACAGCAGCCAGCAGGAGGCGCATGACGTTGTGCGCGAAATAGAGGCAAAAGGCGGAAAAGCGGCCGCATTGCAGCTTAACGTCGGCGATACGGCAAGTTTTCCGCGTTTTGCTCAACAGGTGAAGGACACCCTTCAGAACGTCTGGCAACGTGACGCCTTTGACTATTTAGTGAACAACGCCGGCACAGGCTTATACGCCCCCTATACCGAGACGACGGAGGCGCAGTTTGACGATGCGGTGAACATTCATTTCAAAGGCCCGTTTTTCCTCACGCAGCAGCTGCTGCCGTTAATAAAAGACGGAGGACGGATCCTGAACGTCTCCAGCGGACTGGCCCGTTTTACTCAGCCAGGCTCAGGCACCTACGCTGCCATGAAAGGGGCGATGGAAGTGCTGACCCGCTATCAGGCAAAAGAGCTGGGCGCGCGCGGTATTTCCGTCAATATCATCGCGCCCGGCGCCATTGAAACCGACTTTGGTGGCGGACGCGTGCGGGATAATGCGGAGCTTAACCAGCTGCTGGCGTCGCAAACTGCGCTGGGACGCGTGGGCCTGCCCGATGATATTGGTGACGCCATTGCGGCCCTGCTCAGCGACAAACTGGGCTGGATGAATGCGCAACGTATTGAAGTCTCAGGCGGTATGTTCCTGTAATGTTCGGTCTTAAGGGGAGGGAACCCTCTTAAGGAAATCCTTAATTCAGGTATGTCTAAATGCGGGAAAATATAAAGAGAGCCGGATGAATTGTAACCTCTCCGTTCATTGAGTTTTTTCTTAAAAAATGCCTCTGTAGAATCCCCCTTCGCTATTCTCAGAGGAGTAAAACGATGCGAGTAATCATGTTTGACAGGCAGTCACTATTTATTCATGGAGCGATGTGCAGTTTGCAGAAGTTAATTCCTGAAATAGATTTGACAGGGACTCGTCAGACTGATGAATTATGGGCGCAATTATCCGCGTCACCCTGCGCTATCGTCATGATAGATGGATATTTAATTCATGATAATGGTGTGGCTTTACTGGAAGAGATTACGGAACGTTTTCCAGCGGCGCGCGTGGTGTTGGTATTAACGAAAAAAGAGCCTCGCTGGGTTGAGCAAATGCTACAGCGCAACGTGGTGGCGATAATCCCCCGCAATGCGAATCCCGAACGCTTTTCCGCAGTGCTGGATTCGGTATCGCGAGGAATGGTCTGTTTTCCCGGCGAGTGGCTGAAGCAGCACTCCTCTCATGATGAGTTGTCATTGTTAAGCGAGCGCCAGCGTGAGGTGTTGAAGTTACTGGCGGCCGGAGAGTCGAATAAAGAGATTGGGCGTAATCTCAACATCAGTGCGGCAACGGTAAAAGCGCATCTTGAGACGCTTTTCCGCCGTCTTGACGTCAAAAACCGGACGCAGGCCGCGATGTACTACACCCGGGCGACGGCCTGAAGGATCTTCTCTGGCAGAGGGGAGTCTTCCCCAAAACTGAAGAGAGTTAATACCAGGGCATCATGCTGCTGTTGGGTTAATGGGCGTCGGTTGGTTTCCCGCAGCAGCGTCTCACATAATTGAATATCATTGAAAAGCAAATACTCCGCCTCAGCCGGCGTAATGAGGCCGTTAAATTTCTCCCACTGGCGAATCACGTGACCGTAACCTATAACCCATATTCCCTTTTCGTCACGATATTTTTCCAGGGAAAGTCCCTGCTGCTTTTTAATTAATGCGATTGCAGCAGACGTTATCTGCATTGCATAACCCGTCATAAGCGTTTCCTCTTAATGGCGCGACTATAGAGGAAACGACGGCCGGGGAATATCCGCCAAATGGCTGTTGATCAGGTTTTACTGAACGGGTATTCCTTTTTCAATAATCCGAACAGCCAGTCGTTATGCCATTGCCCTGAAAGGAAATAACTCTCGCGCAACTCACCTTCCAGCTGAAAACCTGTTTTTTCCAGCAGCCGCCTTGAGGCGATATTTCCCGCGGTAACGGTGGCGGTGAGCCGACGAATATTGCCCTGAGTCAACGCGAAATCACACACGGCCCGCAGCGATTCAAAGCCATAACCTTTCCCCTGCGCAGAGGGCGCAAAGAGAAAACCAACTTCGGCACAATCTGCTTCCCGGTGTACATAGCCGGTTACGCCCAGCGGCGTCTGGCTGGCCGTATCACGCACCACAAGGCAGAGCCAGTGTGCGCTGCCCGGCGTCCACGGCAACAGTCGAGACTCAAAGGCATCCCGAATGTCCGCCTCGCTACGCGCCTCGGCGACAAAACGCATCACGTCAGGATGTTGCTGAAGCGACAGAAAAAAGGACCAGTCTTGCTCCTGAAGCGGCGAGCAGGTGAGGCGTGCGGTCGTAAAGGCGGGCATTCAGATTCTCCTGAGACATTGTAAATGATTATAGGGTTGTCACTTTATTTCAACAGAAAGTCAGGTATGTTTAACCTCGTATAAATAAAAAGAAAAATCACCTTTAATGCCGCTTTAGCGGTATTTGTTGTCTCTCAAGGAAAACAAAGATGATGAGCTCATCGCATCATACCCGCGAGCAGTTTGAACACTGCCTGGCGGCGATCCGTCAGGCGTCTGTCGAAATCTTACTTCTGTTGAATGTACCTGTTAGTGAAGGCAAAGATCCACGCTGGTTTCTGGAGCAGCTGGACAGCGCCCGCCTGGGGCTGGGTGGGTGGGGCGCCGTTGCCAGGAAGCTAAACCTGAATGATGCAGAAATGACGGCCTTTACGCTGCAATTACGCTTGCTTCAGCAGCGCGTCCCCCAGTATGAAAGCGGGCAGGACGTCAGCGAAAACCAGCTGATTGCGGCGATGCGCTTTGTAACCGCCCTTGAATATCTGCGTTTGCAACAGCCCCTCCTGACCTACGATACCGGGATGGTGCCAGAGCAGGCGAGCCAGCTTCAGGCGCAGAAACAGGTGCGAGCCATCGAGCTAATGATAAAAGGGCTGATACAGCAGGCGTGGCCCGATCCGACGCGGCTGAATAATCATCTTAAGACCTTGTTTAACGCCGATCGCGTGCGTCGCTGGCTGAAAAACGGTGAAATTAACGATGTGCTGAGCGGCATGTTGTTCAGCGAGCTGGCCCAGCTGCTGGTGGATAAAAAAGAATTTAGCCGCTATTACGCGTCGCTGTTTAACGACCCGGACATGCTGACGCTGCTGGTAGAGCCACGCAAAACGCTGCAAACCTTCCTCGAAGATATCCGTCAAATCCGCAACAGCATCACCGTGCAGCAGCCGTTAAGCGGGGCGCAAATCCAGCTACTCGACAGCTATTACACGCAGATAACCCGCTCCGTTCAGCGCGCGTTTGAGGAAGGGCGAACACGCATTAACCCGGCGGCGCTCATGGCGGTGGAGGAAAGCGAGCTGCACGCGTTCTGGGAAAAGGCGCAGAAAAGGGATCGCACCACGGGTGGCGATCTTTTTGAAGTGCGCGACAGCATCGAGAAACCGACCCAGCGCGCCGCGCGAACGCCCGAGCAGCGCGAACAGCTGATTTCCGGCGTGCTGTGGGGAGCGGTTGGCGTGATGGTTATCGCGATTATCGTGGGGGGAGCCTGGCTGGTAACCAGCAGTAAACCGCAGCCGGCTTTAGCCAGTTCGGCATCTCCCGCGCCGGTGCAGGAGATGCGCGAAACGCCTTCCTCGCGAGAAACGCTGACGCGTATGGGTGTGACCTGGGATGAAAACAACTTCCGTTCAGCTATCAGCCGCAACGATACCCGCGTGGCGCTCCTGTTCTTGCAGGGCGGGATGGACTGGAAAGTGTCATGGACAGAAGAGGCGTTGTCGGCAGGCTACGACGACGTGCTGGAAGTGATGCTGCGCTACCGCCTGCAAATGACAGAGCAAAAGCCCTGCCGACGCTTTATTAACACGCTTAGCCATGCGATGGCGAACGGCGAATCGCTGACGTCTATGCGCAAGCAGTACCTGAAAGCGTTCTGTACCGTCCCGGCAGTGGTGAAACGCCAACAGCATGATGCGGATATGGCCACGCGCCGCGCTAAATCTCAGCCGGATGCCACCACAAAAAAATGGCAGTCCATCCAGACTGCCATTTATGAGGTGATCCGCTGATTATTTTTCCCCCTCTCCCTTCAGGGGAGAGGATCAGGGTGAGGGGCGAGGCTCAGGGCTCCCCATACAACCCAATCAACCGCCGCACCACGCCATTGGTCCAGCCGAAGCCATCCTGCAACGGATACTCCCCCCCGCCACCTTCGCGTGGCGTGCTGCTGGCGATGTGGTACTTCTCAATCAGCTTATGATGGGTTTTATAGTAATGGTTCACCGTGTGCAGCCAGCTCCAGGCGATCTCATCTCCCAGCGAGTCGTTGCCGTACTGTTTGAACCCCTGAATGGCCATCCATTGCAGCGGCGCCCAGCCGTTCGGCTTATCCCACTGTTCGCCTGTTTCATATTCGGTGGCGAGGATCCCGCCCGGTGTGAGCAGACGGGCTTTAACGGCATCGGACAGCCGCTCCGCCTGCTCATGCGTCGCCATGCCCACGTACAGCGGCACAATGCTGGCCGCAGAGAAGAGCGCCAGCGCTTCACGTCGCCAGTCGTAATCGCGATAACAGCCGTTCTCGTCGTCCCACAGATAGCGGTTCACCGCCGCGCGGCGGTCGCTGGCTTTCTGACGGAACAGATCGGCGGTCTCTTTATCCCCTTTCGATGCTGAGATATTGGCAATAGCGCTCTCCAGCTTGAACAGGAACGCGTTCAAATCGATGGGGATAAATTGCGTCGTGCGGATGCTGGCCAGCCGCGCCGGATCGCGCAGCCAGCGGGACGAGTAATCCCAGCCGGAGGCTGCCCCGGCGCGCAGGTCGCGATACACCTCGTTCGGCGGACGACCCGAATGACGGGCGGTTTCAACGTCCTCAATCCAGGATTCATCCCGCGGCGTATCGCGATCGTCCCAGTAACGGTTAAGCAGGGAGCCGTCCGGCATGCAGACCGCACTGCGATAGGCCTGATTGAGCAGCAGCGATTCTGCCCCGTCCATCCAGAAGGCGTACTCCATCTTGAGGTGTTCAAGATAGCGCTTCGCCCCGCGCACGCCGTCCTCTTCAAACAGCTCCACCATCAGCGCAAAAACCGGCGGCTGGGAGCGGCTGAGGTAGTAGGTACGGTTGCCGTTCGGGATATGGCCATAGCGCTCAATCAGCCAGGCGAAGTTATCGGCCATACATTTCAGCAAATCGTTACGACCGCTTTCCGCCAGGCCCAGCATGGAGAAGTAGGAGTCCCAGTAGTAGGTCTCGCTGAAGCGTCCGCCGGGCACAATATAGGCCTGCGGCAGCGCCAGCAGCGACGACCACGGGATGTGATCCTGCGGCTCGCGCGTCAGCACCGGCCACAGGTTATCAATGTGTTCTTTCAGGGAGAAGCCGGGATCGGAGACGTACTCTTTGCTGTAGTCCTCCGGCAGCCAGAAGTGATTCTCCACAAAGCGCGCCAGGTCGAAATCACGGTGACGACGCACCTTGCGGTAGCGAATCAGGATATCCAGCGGATCCATCTTCGGCGCACAGTCGGGGAAGGTTTTGCTGTCCGCAAACAGCCGTGACGACTGGACGTGTTCAAACAGTTCAAGGTAGCGGTCTGCGGGCGTGAGGGCATCGGACGCCGGCAGCCCTTCAATCATTTCCGGTTCCGGCTCTGCCTCGATCATCTCATCCAGTTTTAACTCACAGGGATCGGTTTCGTAGCGCAGCTCTTCTGCAATTTCGAACTCGATTTCCTCGGCAGTCTGTAGTTTCTGGTTGAACATGGTGATAAAGACCTCCGGTTATGTGTTCTCAAAGACTGGTTTTTCCGGGCGTCCTATAAGCGTAGACATTCGCTTCGGTAGATGTGGGGGGATATGTGCGGTAGATCACTATTTTCGGAGCATTCGTTTTGCAACGATTTGTGAATGTTAATGAAAAATGCCCCTCCGGGGAGGGGCATCAGGCTTAACGCATGGTCACAAATTCTTCTGCCGCCGTCGGGTGGATCGCGACGGTGTTATCGAAGTCTTTCTTGGTGGCGCCCATCTTCAGCGCCACCGCGAAGCCTTGCAGGATCTCGTCCATGCCGAAGCCAATGCCGTGAATACCGACGATCTTCTCGTCCGGGCCCACGCAGACCAGCTTCATGCGGCACGGCTGACGGTGCGAGGTGACTGCGGTATACATTGCGGTAAACGCCGATTTGTACACTTTCACCTGGTCATCGCCGTACTGCTCGCGCGCCTGCGGCTCGGTTAAGCCGACGGTGCCGATGGGCGGGTGGCTGAATACCACGGTCGGGATGTTGCTGTAATCCAGGTGCTCGTCCGGCTTGTTGTTAAACAGGCGCTCGGAGAGGCGACGGCCCGCGGCAACGGCAACCGGCGTCAGTTCGACGGCACCGGTGTTATCCCCGACGGCATAAATGCCCGGTACGCTGGTGTTCTGGAACTTATCAACGACGATATACCCTTTTTCATTGGTTTTCACGCCAGTTGCGGCCAGGTTGAAGTTGTCGGTTTCCGGTTCACGACCAATCGCCCAGATCAGGCAGTCAACGGTCTGGCTGCGGCCATCTTCCAGCTCCAGCGTCAGGCTGCCGTCTGCATTTTTAACGACCGCTTTTGGCACGGCGTTGGTGTGCAGCGTTGGGCCTTCGGCATTCATCACCTCAACCAGCGTCTCGACGATCAGCTGGTCGAAGCTGCGCAGCGGCGCGTGTTTACGCACGAACAGGTGCGCCTCTGCGCCCAGGCCGTTAATCACGCCAGCCAGCTCAACCGCGATGTAACCTGCGCCCACAATGGCCACGCGCTCAGGCAGAGCTGGCAGCTCGAAGAACCCGTCGGAGTCGATACCGTATTCCGCGCCCGGAATGTTCGGGTGGCTCGGACGGCCGCCGGTGGCGATCAGGATGTGATCGGCAGTGATCGTCTCGCCGTTCACTTCGATCGTTTTCGCATCCACGAAACGGGCGAAGCCGCGGATCACGTCAACGTTATTCTTGCCCAGCACGTTGTCGTACGAGGTATGAATACGGTCGATGTAGGCGGTACGGCTGGCGATCAGCTTGTCCCAGTCGAAGTGGTTGATGGTGGTGTCAAAACCGTAGTCCGGGCCATACATATGAATAGCTTCACGGATTTGCGCGGCATGCCACATCACTTTCTTCGGTACACAACCGACGTTCACGCAGGTGCCGCCGAGCGCTTTGGCTTCAATCAGCGCACACTTCTGGCCGTACATGGCCGCACGGTTAATGGAGGCGATGCCGCCGCTGCCGCCGCCGATTGCGATGTAGTCATAATGCCTGGTCATAGTTTTTGTCCTTAATCGTGAATTGCCGCGATTGTATACCTGAAATCAATAGTTTCCACCGATGGCTGCAATTACTCCGGCACGATCCAGCTTACGGTGGCGTGTCCTGTTCCGGCAGGCACCAGCGTTTTGTGCAGCCACGGCAGCACATTGTTCATCTGTGCTTCCAGCTTCCACGGCGGGTTAATCACAATCATGCCGGAAGCGGTCATGCCGCGCTGGTCGCTGTCGGGGCGTACCGCCAGCTCAATTTGCAGGATTTTACGAATGCCGGTCGCTTCCAGATCCTTAATCATGCGTTTGATCTGCGCGCGCAGCACCACCGGATACCACAGGGCATAGGTTCCGGTCGCAAAGCGTTTATAACCTTCGTTGATGCCGGTCACCACCGCCTGATAGTCGGTTTTGATTTCGTACGGCGGGTCGATCAGCACCAGACCGCGACGGGAAACCGGCGGCAGCTTGGCTTTCAGCTGCTGGTAACCGTCGGCTTTGTCCACGCGGGCGCGGTTATCTTTCTGAAACTCAGAGCGCAGCAGCGGGAAATCGCTCGGGTGCAGTTCGGTCAGCTGGAGGCTGTCCTGCTCGCGCAGCAGCTGGCGGGCAATCAGCGGAGAGCCCGGGTAGTAACGCAGCTGGCCGTTGCGGTTAAAGTGATTCACCACGCCGATGTACGGCTCCAGCTCGGCAGGCAGATCGTCCTGCTGCCAGATACGCGCAATCCCTTCCAGATATTCACCGGTACGCTCGGCATGCTCGCCGCTCAGCTGATAACGGCCCGCGCCCGCGTGGGTGTCCAGATAGAGAAACGGTTTATCCTTCTCTTTGAGCGATTCGATGATCAGGCTCTGAACGGTGTGTTTAAGGACGTCGGCATGGTTGCCAGCGTGAAAGCTGTGGCGATAACTGAGCATGGGTAATGATATTCCGCTGAAGTGACGATTTGCCACAGTTTACAGCAGAACGACAAAGATTACCCGCAGGCCCGGTAAGCGCAGCGCCACCGGGCTCTTTTCGACAACGTCCGGCATTGAAATCCTCTACACTTAACCCCATTACTGAACAATATGCACAGCGCCGGATGCGCGCTTCATTCATCTATTTCAACAGGACAGCGTTTATGACCAATCCATTACTGACGCCTTTTTCGTTGCCACCGTTTTCTAAAATCCTCCCTGAGCATGTGGTTCCAGCCGTTACCCAGTCGCTGGACAACTGCCGCGCGGCGGTAGAAAGCGTGGTTGCGCAGGGCGCGCCGTACACCTGGGAGAATCTGTGTCAGCCGCTGGCCGAAGTGGACGACGTGCTGGGGCGTATCTTCTCCCCGGTGAGCCACCTGAACTCGGTGAAAAACAGCCCGGAACTGCGTGAAGCCTACGAACAAACCCTGCCGCTGCTCTCTGAGTACAGCACCTGGGTCGGCCAGCACGAAGGGCTGTACAAAGCCTACCGCGACCTGCGCGACGGCGACCATTATGCCGAACTGAACACGGCGCAGAAAAAATCGGTTGATAACGCCCTGCGTGACTTTGAGCTGTCCGGTATCGGTCTGCCAAAAGAGAAGCAGGTTCGCTACGGCGAAATCGCCGCGCGCCTGTCTGAGCTTGGCAACCAGTACAGCAACAACGTCCTCGACGCCACCATGGGCTGGACGAAGCTGATTACCGACGAAGCCGAGCTGGCGGGTATGCCGGAAAGCGCGCTGGCGGCGGCGAAAGCCCAGGCCGAAGCGAAAGAGCAGGAAGGCTTCCTGTTAACGCTGGATATCCCGAGCTATCTGCCGGTGATGACCTACTGCGACAACCAGGCCCTGCGTGAAGAGATGTACCGCGCCTACAGCACCCGCGCCTCCGATCAGGGGCCGAATGCGGGTAAATGGGATAACAGCCCGGTGATGGCGGAGATCCTCGCCCTGCGCCACGAGCTGGCACAGCTGCTGGGCTTCGACAGCTACGCGGATAAATCCCTCGCCACCAAAATGGCCGAGAACCCGCAGCAGGTGCTCGACTTCCTGACCGATCTGGCGAAACGCGCCCGTCCTCAGGGGGAGAAAGAGCTGGCCCAGCTGCGCGCCTTTGCGAAAGCCGAATTTGGCGTGGACGAGCTTCAGCCGTGGGATATCGCGTACTACAGCGAAAAACAGAAGCAGCACCTCTACAGCATCAGCGACGAACAGCTGCGTCCGTACTTCCCGGAAAACAAAGCCGTCAACGGTCTGTTTGAAGTGGTGAAACGCATTTACGGCATTACCGCTAAAGAGCGTACCGATATCGACGTCTGGCATCCGGACGTGCGCTTCTTTGAGCTGTATGACGAGAAAAATGAGCTGCGCGGCAGCTTCTATCTGGATCTTTACGCGCGTGAAAACAAACGCGGCGGGGCGTGGATGGACGACTGCGTGGGCCAGATGCGTAAAGCGGATGGTTCCCTGCAAAAACCGGTCGCCTATCTGACCTGTAACTTCAACCGTCCGGTAAGCGGCAAACCGGCGCTGTTCACCCACGATGAAGTGATCACCCTGTTCCACGAGTTCGGTCACGGCCTGCACCACATGCTGACCCGCATCGAAACCGCCGGCGTCGCCGGTATCAGCGGGGTGCCATGGGATGCGGTCGAGCTGCCAAGCCAGTTTATGGAAAACTGGTGCTGGGAGCCGGACGCGCTGGCGTTTATCTCCGGCCACTATGAGACCGGCGAACCGCTGCCTAAAGAGTTGCTGGATAAAATGCTGGCGGCGAAAAACTACCAGGCGGCGATGTTTATTCTGCGTCAGCTGGAGTTCGGCCTGTTCGATTTCCGCCTGCACGCCGAGTTCAACCCGGAGCAGGGGGCGAAAATCCTCGAAACGCTGGCCGAGATTAAAAAGCAGGTCGCCGTTATTCCAGGCCCAACCTGGGGACGCTTCCCGCACGCGTTCAGCCATATCTTCGCGGGCGGCTACGCGGCGGGCTACTACAGCTACCTGTGGGCCGACGTGCTGGCGGCGGACGCCTTCTCTCGCTTCGAAGAAGAGGGGATTTTCAACCGCGAAACCGGTCAGTCGTTCCTCGATAACATCCTGACGCGCGGGGGTTCAGAAGAGCCTATGGAGCTGTTCAAACGCTTCCGTGGCCGCGAGCCGCAGCTGGATGCGATGCTGGAGCATTACGGAATCAAAGGCTGATTGCTACGTGAAGATCTGCTTAGTGGATGAAACGGGCGCCGGGAACGGCGCCTTATCTGTTCTGGCGGCCCGCTGGGGGCTGGAACATGATGAAAACAACCTGATGGCGCTGGTGATGACGCCGGAACATCTGGAGCTTCGCAAGCGCGACGAGCCGAAGCTCGGCGGGATTTTTGTCGATTTTGTCGGCGGCGCGATGGCGCACCGGCGTAAGTTCGGCGGCGGTCGCGGCGAAGCGGTGGCCAAAGCGGTCGGCATTAAGGGAAGCTATCTGCCTGACGTGGTGGATGCCACGGCGGGGCTGGGGCGCGATGCGTTTGTGCTGGCGTCGGTGGGCTGCCGGGTGCGGATGCTGGAGCGTAATCCGGTTGTCGCCGCGCTGCTCGACGACGGGCTGACGCGAGGCTATGCGGACCCGGAAATCGGCCCGTGGTTGCAGGAACGTTTGCAGCTGATCCACGCGTCAAGCCTGACGGCGCTGACGGATATCACTCCGCGCCCGCAGGTGGTCTACCTCGACCCGATGTTCCCGCACAAGCAGAAAAGCGCGCTGGTGAAGAAAGAGATGCGGGTGTTTCAGTCGCTGGTGGGGCCGGATCTGGATGCAGATGGCCTGCTGGAGCCTGCTCGTCAGCTCGCGACGAAGCGGGTGGTGGTGAAGCGTCCGGACTACGCGCCGCCGCTGGCGGACGTTGCCACGACCAACGCGGTGACCACCAAAGGGCACCGGTTTGATATTTATGCGGGGACGCCGGAATAAAAAAAGCCGGGTGGCGGCTTCGCCTTACCCGGCCTACATTCAGTGCCGCTTTTTTTGCACTTACTCGTCTTCTTCGTCACGCAGTGGAACAATCAGCATATCCACGTGAACGGTATTAATCAGCTGGCGCGCTGAGGACATCAGCTTGCTCCAGAAGTCCTGGTGATGTCCGCAGACCACCAGATCCATATCGTATTTCTTAATCGCATCAACCAACACCTGACCCAGATCGCCGCTACCGCTCAGGGTTTCAGTGATCGGATAGCCCGCGTTGGTAGAGAGCTCGCTCAGCGCGTGGTGAGTCTCTTCGGAGATGCGTTTCTGCATATCGCCGAGATTCACGTCGATCAGACCGGTGTAGAGGTCGGAGTAATTCACATCAACGTGAATCAGCGAAACTTTCGCGTTGTAGGGACGTGCCATGGATACTGCTTTGTCGACCAGCACTTTACTCTCCGGGGAGAGGTCTACCGCGATAAGAATGTGTTTGTAAGCCATAGTGTTACTCCTTCCTTAAGTTATCGATGACTAAATGGGAAAGCGTCGTCTGATGCTTTCATTACGACCCAGTTAAACATATTTTTCAAGCTTTGGTGTTGATAACGATTAACCTTGTGGCAAAAAAATTAACGGATCTCCTACACTATTTAATGAGCCGTTCGGATATTAAAACGCGAACCGGATCGACTTTTAGTCATTCTTTCACTGAACTGTCTGTCAGGGCATTGGGGTGCGGTAGCTCAGGAGCCTTGCTTCATGGGCGGACGCCGGGGAGGATGTATGATTAGCACCGTCGCATTGTTTTGGGCGTTATGCGTAGTTTGCATAGTGAATATGGCGCGCTACTTCTCATCGTTACGTGCGCTGTTAGTGGTACTTCGTGGTTGCGATCCGCTGCTTTATCAGTACGTGGACGGTGGAGGGTTCTTCACCTCGCATGGACAGCCCAGCAAACAGATGCGTCTGGTGGGGTACATCTATTACCAGCGCTACCGCGATCACCACGATGAAGAGTTTATCCGTCGCTGCGAGCGCCTGCGTCGTCAGTTCATTTTGACCAGCGCCCTGTGTGGCTTGGTTGTGGTGAGTATGATTGCACTGATGATTTGGCACTGAGCATGATGAAGGCGAGGCCAGCCTCGCCTTCTTACCATTCGATTTAGGGGGGAGCCGTGAATCGGAGGTCAGAGATCGTGTCCAGAATTGATATCACTTTTCCACTGTAAGAAATGCTCACAGCCCCGTTTTTGACCAGGCTGGCATTTGTAATCGTGCCAGTACCCTCAATGACGGGAGATTTCGTGGAGAGTTGCCTGAGAATGTCGGCGTTTTTCCCTTCTAGCTTATTCGAGAGATAGTATCGATAAATGGTCGGTACGGTTGCGCCACCGCCATGATTCACCGTCATGTACAGCCAGACGCTATCTGAAACGTGATAAACGCGCTGCAACTCGTCGTAACGACGGGAGTCGGGCTGATGATTTAGCCAGGCAAAACCGACAACCACGAAGAGCAGTACAAGCGTGACGAGCCGATGGAGCCAGCTAATAACCATTCTGAATGGCATAATCTATTCCTTCTCTGATATTGCGCTGATCCGTCGGGTCATCACCGTAAGGCGGTTTATCGTACCATTTACCCCATTTGGCTTTTGAGGTCCCTGCGCGACTCTGAGCCCAACCCGCGCCCATGAGGAGGATCTTCGCAGGAATCCCAGCCGCGGTCCCTGCGGAACCGAAGTTAAAATTGCCAAATGCTGCGAAATACGGATCGAACTTTTTATAATCCCATGGGCCGCCATTTCGGACTTTTTGATAGAACCAGTAATATGTATAGGCTGTGGCCATATTGCGTGACATTCCATTTTGGCGCGCTTCACGCATGTTGTTAGCTATTACAATTGAACCTGGGCCAGGCGTTGGAACGGAAGCCATACATTCTCCAGTAGGCGTTATTCATCCTGCCCGGCATGATAGTTTCTCGCAAACAGATTATCTGAGCAAAAAGTGTTCAGATTTTCCCAATGAAATTAGTAATTAATCAGAAATTGCACATAAAAAAAGCGGGCCAGTTTCCTGACCCGCTTTTTTGTCGCCTTCAGCCGGTTAAATCAGCTTCAGCGAAATCCAGTACAGACCGCCGGACAGTAGGATGGACGCCGGGAGGGTGAACACCCAGGCCATCAGAATGTTGGTCACGGTTTTACGCTGTAAACCGCCGCCGTCAACAATCATGGTACCTGCCACGGACGAAGAGAGTACGTGGGTGGTTGATACTGGCATACCGGTGTAGCTCGCCAGACCGATAGACACCGCCGCCGTCATCTGCGCGGACATACCCTGTGCATAGGTCATGCCTTTCTTACCGATCTTCTCGCCGATGGTGGTTGCCACACGACGCCAGCCAATCATCGTACCGATACCCAGCGCCAGCGCGACCGCCATGATGATCCAGATTGGCGCGTACTCAATGGTGTTGAGCATATCGCCTTTCAGTTTCTTCAGCAGACGTTTGTCGTCGGCAGTCACCTCTGGCAGCTTCGCGACTTTATCGGTCACGTCGGAGATGCAGAGCATGATGCGACGCAGCTGACCACGCTGTTCAACAGCCAGTTTGTCGTAGCTTTCGATATCGGCCAGCATGCCTTTCGCACGTTCCAGCGCGTTAATCGCGTTTGCCGGGTGGCAATGGAACTCGCCCGGTGCAGTCAGTGCGCCAGAGTCAGGAGAAGGGATCAGCTGGTCTACGCCGGTCGCTTTCTTCAGCAGCTGAGGATGCTGCTGGAAGTACGTTTCAACGTTGTTTACCGCATCACGGGTACGGGTGATCTCGTAGCCAGAGGCGTTCATGTTAACCACGAAGCCCGCCGGTGCGACGCCAATCAGAACCAGCATCACCAGACCAATGCCTTTCTGACCATCGTTCGCGCCATGAGAGAAGGCCACGCCGATAGCGGAAACGATCAGTGCGATACGCGTCCAGAACGGCGGCTTTTTCTTGCCGTCTTTCTTTTCACGCTCTGCTGGCGTCAGGTGGATACGCGCACGTTTCTTCGTGTTGCTCCAGTAGCGACGCAGGATGAAAATCAAGCCACCCGCCACCACCAGACCGACGATAGGAGAGATGATCAGAGAGCCGAAAATGCCCAGTACTTTAGGCAGGTTCAGCGCATCAACAACCGAGGTACCGGTCATCAGGGCGTTGGTTAACCCAATACCGATAATCGCGCCGATAAGGGTGTGAGAGCTGGATGCAGGCAGGCCAAAATACCAGGTACCGAGGTTCCAGATAATGGCAGCAAGCAGCATTGAGAACACCATGGCCAGGCCATGACCGGAACTCACGTTAAGAAGCAGATCCGTTGGCAGCATATGCACAATGGCATACGCAACGCTCAGTCCGCCCAGGAGGACACCAAAAAAGTTAAATACCGCCGCCATAACGACCGCAAGCTGCGATCGCATTGCGCGAGTGTAGATAACCGTTGCAACTGCGTTTGCAGTGTCGTGGAAGCCGTTGATCGCTTCGTAAAACAGCACAAAAACCAGAGCAAGCAATAATAAAAGCCCGGTATGTAAATCCAGGCCGGCAAACAAATGTAGCATAGGACGTTACGCCATTTTGAGGACATGAACGCGGCGCATTATCCAGGACAAATGCGCAACGGGCAAAGTGAAATATAGACTTTTTTTGACATACCACCTGATTTGAGAAATGTGCCTGAAAGGATAATCTTTAAATATCAATGAAATGGCTTTGTAATATCTTTTTACGCTGGTGCGACCACTGAGGAAACTTTACAATCCGCGGCAGTTAACGAAGAGGATTTTGACGTGGAAAGGTTTGATGCCGTAGTAATTGGCGCCGGTGCGGCGGGTATGTTTTGTGCGGCAATGGCCGGACAAGCGGGTCGTCGCGTGCTGCTGCTGGATAACGGAAAAAAGCCTGGCCGCAAGATCCTGATGTCCGGCGGCGGGCGCTGCAACTTTACCAATCTCTATGTCGAACCGGCGGCCTATCTGAGCCAGAACCGTCATTTTTGTAAATCTGCGCTGGCGCGCTACACCCAGTGGGATTTTATCGAACTGGTGGGTAAACACGGTATCGCGTGGCATGAGAAGACGCTGGGACAGCTGTTCTGCGATGACTCCGCCCAGCAAATCGTTGATATGCTGGTGGCCGAGTGCGAGAAAGGCGGCGTGGTCATGCGCCTGCGGACGGAAGTGCTCGAGGTCGCCCGCGACGAGCAGGGCTACACGCTGCAACTCAACGGTGAAACCGTCAGCGCCGACAATCTGGTGATCGCCAGCGGCGGCCTTTCAATGCCGGGTCTTGGCGCTTCACCGTTCGGCTACAAAATCGCCGAGCAGTTTGGCCTGAAGGTGCTGCCCACCCGCGCCGGGCTGGTACCGTTCACGCTGCATAAGCCGCTGCTGGAACAGCTTCAGACGCTCTCTGGCGTGTCTGTGCCGTCGGTTATTACGGCCGAAGACGGCACGGTATTCCGCGAAAACCTGCTCTTTACCCATCGCGGCCTTTCGGGGCCGGCGGTGTTGCAGATCTCCAGCTACTGGCAGCCGGGAGAGTTTGTCTCCGTGAACCTGGTACCGGACTGCGATCTGGACGCGTTCCTGAACGAACAGCGCGCTGCGCACCCGAATCAAAGCCTGAAAAATACCCTGGCAATGCAGCTGCCGAAGCGTCTGGTGGAATGTTTGCAGGCGCTGGGGCAGATCCCGGACGTATCGCTTAAGCAGCTGAACAGCCGCGAGCAGGAAACGCTGGTGGAGACGCTGACGAACTGGCGCGTACAGCCAAACGGCACCGAGGGCTACCGCACGGCGGAAGTGACGCTGGGCGGCGTGGATACAAACGAACTCTCATCCCGCACGATGGAGGCCCGCAACGTGCCGGGTCTCTATTTCATTGGCGAAGTGATGGACGTGACCGGCTGGCTCGGCGGGTATAACTTCCAGTGGGCGTGGGCCAGTGCCTGGGCATGCGCGCAGGCACTCGCTGAGGATAAGTGACAAGCGGGCGCTGTCATTTATCAATGCGCTTCACGGGCTGACGGTGGCATCGTCAGCCACGCGCACAACGTCCAGAATATTGCTGGCGGCCACGGTTCCCATCCTGATGTATGACGCCTCGCTGACGCCGCCAATATGCGGCGAGATGATGACGTTATCGACGGTCTGCCACCTGTGCGGGGCGGTCAGAGGCTCGCTGGTAAAGCTGTCGAGTGCCGCGCTGTGCAAGGTTCCATCCTTGAGCGCCCTGAGCAAGCCGTCATCGTTAATCAATCCGCCGCGCGCCGTGTTCACCAGAATAGCGTTCGGCTTACAGTGGGCGAGCGTGTCTGCGTTAATCATTCCTCTGTTGTCGTCAGTGAGCGGGCAATGCAGGGAGATAACATCGGCACGGGAAAGCAGGTCGGCTAAGGTGTTTGCCCGATCACAGCCTGAAGGCATCGTTTTAGCGTAAGGATCGTACGCCACAACCTGCATGCCGAATGCCAGCCCCACGTTCGCCACCCGCGAGCCAATCGCCCCCAGGCCGATAAGCCCCAGCGTCATGCCTTCCAGCTCGATCGATTTGTGCGTGGCTTTATCCCAGTGCCCGTCGCGCAGGCGCTTATCAAGGGCAACCACGGATTTGGCACAGGCAAGAATTAATGCCCAGGTATGTTCCGCAACCGCTGCCGCATTGGCACCGGGGGCGGAACGTACGGCGATATTACGCGCCGCTGCCGCTGGCTGGTCTATCACGTCAATGCCGCTTCCGTGTTTTGATATAACCTGTAATGCGGGGGCAGCATCCATAATCCGTGCGGTTATCCTGCCGTAACGCACCAGGATGGCCACAGGATTGTGCCGCTCGCACAGCGTAACCAGCTCATTTTCTGTGGGCTGACGTCCTGCATACACCACGTCAAAGTCTCGGAGCATGTTTACAGCCTGGTCTGCCAGGTCGCATCCGGTAACCAGTACAACGCGTTTGCCTGTCATTACAGCGTCTCCCCGTCAGATAACATGCCCGCCTTGCGCAGCGCGTCGTTAAGCCAGTGTGGACGCAAATCGCCCTCACGAATAGCGGCAAGACGTCGGGTCTCTGTTTCGAGTTTTCCTTTGGCCATGGCGATAACGGCCTGTACTTCATCACGCGGGATCGCCACCACGCCGTCGATATCCGCAACAATCAGATCCCCGGCCCGGACCGTCGCGCCAGCGATAGAGATGGGGTGATTAACCCGGCCAGGAATGGATTTTGTCGGGCCACAGGGGTTTAGACCGGCGGCGAAGACGGGGTAATGCCCTTTACTCAGGGTATCGGCATCACGTACCGCTCCGTCAATGATGATGCCCGCGATCCCACTTGCCTGGGCCTGAGTCGCCATAATCTCGCCGAGCAGCGCACAGGTCAGGTCGCCTTTGCCGTCAATAACCAGCACATCGCCAGGCTGGGCGACGGCCATTGCGGCATGGATGGCCAGATTATCTCCCGGGCGCACCTCCACGGTGACAGCCGGGCCCGCAACGGCCATCTGAGGTGCGAGCGGTTTGATACGACCATGGAGCGTACCGCGGCGGCCGGCAACATCCGCGAGGATAGCGGCCTGATACTCAGCGGCCTGGCGAACCTCTTCGGTCGACACGCGTTCGAACTGACGGTTAATAAATGGTTTTTCTGAAACGGACATGAATGCCTCCATATTGTTTTACTGTGTACAATGCAGGTGTACAATACAAAACAACTATAGCGGTGTAGCTTTCCCTTTAGCCAGATCTGCAACGGCGTTTGTGATGTAAACACGAAGTGACTCACAAAAATTGAGGTACACTCACTGCCGAGCAGAAAAGGAGATGATGATGGGTAATGAAGGCGTTGTGGCGGTCGAAAAAGCGCTGGCTTTACTGGATTGCTTCCGTCCCGGCGATGAGAGCCTGACGCTGACCGCGCTGGCGCAGCTATCGGGTTATCACAAAACCACGGTTTACCGGTTAATGAATTCGCTTGAACGAATGAACTATGTCGTCAGGCACGATGACGGCAATTACGCGCTTGGCCCACGTCTGCTTTACCTCGGTAAGCTTTATGAGCAATCTTTTCATCTTTCCCGGGTGGTGCAGCCTGAGCTTCAGGCGTTATCTCAGGCCTCTCAGGAGAGCGCCAGCTGGTATGTGTTAGAAGGCGGGCAACGTTTGTGCCTGTTCCGTGCGGAAGCCTCCCACGGGCTACGCCACAGTAATCTGCCGGGTACTCAGTTTCCGCTGGACGATTCTGCCATCAGTAAAGTGCTTCGCCACTGGGGCCTTAATGATGCGCTACCAGAGGGGGAGCCCGCTGTTCCGCTCTATACCGCAGGTGCCCGAGACCCGCATACCGCGGCGTTTGCGATGCCCGTCTTCGGCGTCAATGACAAGCTGATTGCGGCGCTGGCGCTGACCGGGCCCATCTCCAGACTGACTGAAGATCGCCGTGAACAGGGGATCAGCCAGCTGATGCACGCCACCGCCAGTCGCCTGTCGCAGAAAATGGGGGCGAGTAAGGCTTTCTGCCAGCAGTTTTATGGGGAAACGCAAGACGCTGCGGAAGAGAGCCTCTGAGCATAAAGCGGGACGGGCGTCCCGCTGTTTTATGTCTAATGGGTGACCTGCTTTTCATGCAGATGCGCATTGCGGGCCTGGCGTCCCATCACCAACACTGCGACACCCCCCGCGACGCACAGCGCAGCCAGAGGAAGCATGGCCAGCGTGTGGCTACCCGTCCGCTCGTTAATGATGCCGTAAGCGTTGACCATCACCGCGCCGCCGATAAGGTTAGCGATGGCGCCAATCGCGGCCAGCCCCGCAGCAGCCGACGTGCTGCTCATCCAGCCTGACGCCAGCGCCCAGAACGGCCCCTTCATTGAATACGCGCCTATCAGCATGATGCTCAAAATAATAAGGGTGGCAGAAAGAGAGACGCTGACAAATGCGGCAACTACGCCTGCGGCAATCATGAATAGCGTCAGCGCGGTATGCCAGCGGCGTTCGTTGGTTCGGTCAGAACTCCGTCCCCAGACAATCATCAGTACGGATGCCAGGCCGTAAGGAATGGCGTTGAGCAGACCCGTCTCCAGATTATCAAGGTGGAACGATTTCAGCAGCTGCGGTGACCAGACGCTGATGGTGGTGCCTGCTGAGGACGCGCCTGCGTAAATCAGCGCCAGCAGCCAGATTTGACGATGCCGGAGCAGCTGCCACGTTGTCTGGTGGCCAATATTTTTTTGCTGCTGACGCTCGCTTTCAAGCGTTGTTTCCAGCCATTTTTTCTGCTCCGTGTTAAGCCAGTTAGCCTGGTGCGGGCGATCGCGAAGAACAAACCAGGCGGCAATACCCAGCAGAACCGCGGGTAAGCCTTCAATGATAAACAGCAGATGCCAGCCGCGCAGACCTAACCAGCCGTCCAGTGACAGAATCAACCCCGACAGCGGCGAGCCGATAAAATTGGCCAGCGGGATCGCGACCATAAAGGACGCGATAATTCGCGCACGGTAGCGGGCAGGGATCCACCAGGTCAAAAAAAGTACGACACCGGGGAAAAAGCCCGCTTCAGCGGCTCCCAGCAGAAAACGCACGATATAAAGCGACGTGGTGTTTTGTACCAGTGCCATGCACATGGATACCACCCCCCAGCTGATCATAATGCGGGGGATCCACAGACGTGCGCCCACCTTCTGCATCGCCAGATTGCTTGGAACTTCAAACAGAAAATACGCCACGAAATAGAGACTGCTGGCGAAGCCAAACGCCGCTTTGCTGAGGCCGAGATCCTCATTCATCTGTAGCGAAGCCATGCCAATATTGCCGCGATCGATAATAGAGACCAGGTAACTGACTATCAGAAACGGGAGAATACGCCAGATCACCTTGCGCATAGTCTTTCGTTCTATGTCCTCAGTGGCGGCAACGCCATTACGAATATGTTCTGTCATGAGTTCCTCGCAGGGTCTGTTCTTGGTTTTATCAGGTACAACTCGGTTTTATTAAACAAAACCACTATAGCGTCGGCGCGTTCTTTTTATCCAGTTAATGGAAGGTATAAATGATGTAAATAAGACGTGACTCACAGATAACGCGCTCTGCTAAATGCGCCTAAACGACAGATGCGCCACCCTACGTTGTGAGGTAAAGTACACACCTTGCGCAGCCACAGAGCTGCGGTTTAGTGGGGTATATGCGGATAACACGTTCCCCCATTCTCACTTCTGGTCTACGCCAGCCTGCATGGTGTTGTGTTTTGTCTTCTTAAAAGGGTTGTCTATGTCTGCTGCTCATCTCGGTTTCCCGACGGAAACCGTTGTTGTCTTTGTGGTGATGGCCGTTGGGGCGATGTTTATCGACCTCTTCATGCACCGTCACGATAAACCTATCTCGCTGAAAAGCGCGGCTATGTGGTCCATCTTCTGGGTCATGATGGCCATGGCGTTTGCCGGCTTCTTATACGTGCACCACGGCGCAGAGATGGCGAGTCTGTTCCTTACCGGCTATGCGCTGGAAGAGGTGCTCTCCGTCGACAATCTGTTCGTGATGATGGCGATCTTCGCCTGGTTCGGCGTGCCGGATAAGTATCGCCACCGCGTGCTCTACTGGGGCGTGCTGGGGGCGATTGTTTTCCGCGGGATTTTTGTGGCCATCGGCACCAGCCTCCTGAGCCTCGGGCCGTACGTTGAGGTCATTTTTGCGCTGGTCGTCGGCTGGACGGCGGTGATGATGCTGAAACGCAATGAAGAGAGTGATGAAGTCGAAGATTACTCGAACCATCTGGCGTACCGCCTGGTAAAACGCTTCTATCCGGTCTGGCCAAAAATCAGCAGCCACGCGTTTATCCTGACCCAGAAAGAGGTGGATGCCGAGCTGGAGAAGCCAGAAAACAAGGATGTGATGGTAGGCCGCGTGAAGAAGGCGAAGCGCTACGCGACGCCGCTGCTGCTCTGCGTGGCGGTGGTAGAGCTGTCCGACGTGATGTTCGCGTTCGACTCTGTTCCCGCCATCATTGCCGTCAGCCGCGAGCCGCTGATTATCTACAGCGCAATGATGTTCGCGATCCTCGGCCTGCGTACCCTCTACTTCGTGTTGGAGGCGCTGAAGCAGTATCTGGTGCATCTGGAGAAAGCGGTCGTGCTGCTGCTGTTCTTCGTGGCGTTCAAGCTGGGGCTTAATGCGACCGACCACTTCTGGCATCACGGTTATAACATCGGTGCCACGGCAAGCCTGTTTGTGGTGCTGGGGGTACTGGCGCTGGGGATTATTGCGAGCGTGATGTTCCCGGGAAAACGTGAGGCCTGATGTACCGCCCGGTGGCGCTTCGCTTACCGGGCCTACGATTGGGTTGTAGGCCGGGTAAGGCGCAGCCGCCACCCGGCAAAAGGCTACCTTATTGGTGAATTCCGGCGCTTGCTCGGATGATGGAAATGGCGCCAGTGCGGATCCTGCGCCGCCGCCAGCAGCTCGTGGTCGCCACGGGTGTCGCCCCAGGCGCGCAGGTGATACGCGTTCAAATCCCCATACACCTTCTCCAGCCTCGCCACCTTCTGCGCACAACGGCAGTTATGGCCGGTGATCCGCCCGGTCAGCTTACCGTCCTTCACTTCCAGCTGCGTGCCAATCAGCTTAATGCCGAGCTTATCGGCCCACGGCTGCAATACCAGCGCCGGGGAGGCGGAGCAAATCGTCACTTCCGCACCAGAATTGACTTCGTTGGCAACGGCCATGACCCCTTCCGGGCGCATCAGCTTGCTCCAGTATTTTTCACAGAAGGCTTCCGCCTGCTGACGTAACCAGTGTTCATCCACGCCCGTCAGGAAGGTTTTGATCAGCACCTCTTTCAGCTCATCGCGCGTCAGCTTGCGGCGCACGCAGTGCAGCGTAGGCAGAGCCATGCGCACCAGCCGGCCAGCAAAGTAGCGCTTGCCAAAGGCAAAGCGCAGGAAAGGAATAAAGCTGTCGTGGTGCGTCAACGTACCATCAAAGTCAAAGACAGAGAGCACGCTGGACTTCGCCACGGCTTCGTCGGCAATCATATTGGTCATAAATACGTCTTAGCTGAAATACACATTCTGTTCACTAGTTTACCTGCTTTACCTTCGCAGTCCTTCTATCCGATCTCATTTTTTCTCGAACCTGTGGGCTGACGGGTCAAACGATGTCATCCACTACGCCACCGTCAACGCGCAGCGCCGCGCCGGAAGTCGCGGAGGCCTGCATCGAACAGACGTAAACTACCATGTTGGCCACTTCTTCCACCGTGGCGGCGCGCTGAATCACCGAGCTGGGGCGATTCTCCATCACGAACGCTTTCGCCAGCTGCTCCAGCGATTTGCCGGTTCTCTCGATCTCGTCTTTCATCATCGCGGCAAAGCCGTCCGACATCGTCGGGCCCGGCAGCACGCTGTTCACCGTGACGCCGCTGCCCGCCACAAACTTCGCCAGACCGCGCGCCAGCGAAAGCTGGGCTGTTTTCGTCACGCCATAGTGGATCATATCCGCCGGAATATTGCAGGCCGATTCTGACGAGATAAACACCACCCGACCCCAGCCTTTTTGCACCATGCCGGGCAGCAGGGCGCGTGAGAGGCGCACGCCGGACATCACGTTGGTTTGCCAGTAGCGTTCCCAGGTCTCGTCGTCGGTGGAATAAAAATCCTGCTGACCATAAATCCCGGCGTTATTCACCAGAATATCGACGTGCGTGGCAACCCTGAGCAGTTCGTCAACGCCCTCCTGCGAGCTCAGATCGGCGATGGCGGCACGGACCTGTACGCCAGGCACCACCTGCTGTAAGGCCTGAATGCCTTTGTTCACCGAGTCGATGCTGCGCCCGTTCACTATCACTTCCGCACCGCTCTCCGCCAGCCCGCGGGCGATGGCAAACCCTATACCGCCGGTGGACGCGGTCACCAGCGCCACTTTTCCCGTTAAGTCGATTTTCATCGTTCGCTCCTTGTCGTCTTCTGGTTCAAAACTTAAAGCGTAGCAGGTGACGATGGCGGCTCCTGCTTAAAAAGGCGCAACAACGTCTCAACCTGCTCGTCCAGCGGGCTGAGGGAGCGTTTGACGATGAGGTGCAGCGGCGTAGCGCGACGTACGCCGTGGCTGAGCGGCAGGGTTTTGAGGATGCCTTGCTGGAGCGGGGCCTGAATGCGTTCTTCCGGTAGCCAGCCGTATCCAACCTGATACATCACCGCTTCGATCGCGGCATCAATGGTTGAGAAGGTCCACGACTCCCCGGCGGGGCGAACGGTGGGCTGGCTGTCTGCGATCTGAATGCGCGGCCACGGGCGTAACGTCTCGTCATTAAGCGGTGTATCCAGCGCGAACAGCGGGTGCGCGTGATGCGCAACGGCAACAAAATCGATATTCATCAGCCATTCGCCCAGCCCGGTGACGTCCTGGCGGCGGGTTAAGACCATTACGTCGGCTTCATCATTGAGCGCATCCGCGCGGCTGTTTTCCAGCACCTCGGTAAGCCGCACCTGCGTTTGCGGATACCGCTGCTGAAACTGCCGCAAAATAGCGAACAGCCGGCTGCGCGGAAAAATACTGTCTACCATCAAATCAATACGGGTTCGCATCCCGCTGCGCAGGGTCGCAGCGCGGGTTTCAACATAGGCGAAGGCTTTCAGCAGCGGCTTCACCTGATTCAGCAATAGCTCACCCGCCGGGGTCAGCACGGCCCGCCTGCCTTCCGTCATTAAGAGCGCCACGCCAAGCCGTTCCTGCAACAGCGACAGGTTATAGCTAACCGAGGACTGGCTGCGGTGCGTCTCTTCTGCTGCTCTGGCAAAGCTACCAGCCTCGACTACTCTCTCCAGCAGGGCCCATTGTTCTAGCGTCGTCTTATGCATGATCAATCTAAATTTTGGATGAATTTGATTCAAACATAGCGTTATTCATTCATTTTTTGAAGGGGTACGATAGTTTCATCAAAACAAAGGAGACATCTTATGAACACCTTCGACAAACATGACTTAAGCGGCTTCGTCGGCAAACATCTGGTTTATACCTACGATAACGGCTGGAACTACGAAATTTACGTCAAAAACGAGAACACGCTCGACTACCGTATTCACAGCGGTCTGGTAGGTAATCGTTGGGTGAAAGATCAGCAGGCGTACATCGTCCGCGTCGGGGAGAGCATCTATAAAATTTCCTGGACCGAGCCAACCGGTACCGACGTCAGCCTGATTGTGAACCTGGGCGACAGCCTGTTCCACGGCACCATTTTCTTCCCGCGCTGGGTCATGAACAATCCGGAAAAAACTGTCTGCTTCCAGAACGATCACATTCCGCTGATGAACAGCTACCGTGATGCCGGTCCGGCCTATCCGACTGAAGTAATTGATGAATTTGCCACCATCACCTTCGTTCGCGACTGTGGTGCTAACGATGACACCGTGATTGCATGTGCGGCCAGCGAGCTGCCAGCAAACTTCCCTGAAAATTTGAAATAAGCTTCGCAACGCGTTAAATGCACATCGGCCATTTCGGAATTAACCGGAATGGCCGTTTTTTTATGCCGCAGAGGTACCGCAATAAGCGATTGATTCTGCCGTCAGGGTGAAGGGGGTAGGGGTACAGACCGCCAGGCTCAGCGAGCCGAAGCGTAGCTGGCTGACCGGAAGCGACTGGGCGGTGCTGTCAATGCTGACAATCTGCCACGCGCTGCCGCCACGCTGCTTGACGATGGCCTCTTTGCGCGTCCAGATGCGCCAGAAGGCGGAAAGCTGTTCTTCCGGCGCTTCACGCTCCAGCTCGGCATGTTCGGTAAGGCTGAAGACGGCATTCGCCAGCGCCTGCCAGTTCGCACGCGGCCGAATCGCTTCAATATCGCAGCCAACTTCACCTTCATCGCTCAGCAGCAGGGCAATGTCGTCCCCGCTGTGGCTCAGGTTAAACCACAGCGGATGACCGTTAGCGAAGGCCGGTTTTCCCTGCTCGCCGTAGATTATCTCGGGAAGCGGAGAAGAGGATAAGGTTCTGGCGAGCAGGGTCCGGCCTGCAAGCCAGGAAGCGTGTCGCGCACCCTGAGGTGCCATGTCTGCGAGCGTTGACGCCAGCGGGTCCGCGCTAAGGGTGGAGATCTTTCCCAGTACAAACTGGTACATAGTTACGCCCAGCGTTTAATGATTATCGAGGTATTGATGCCGCCAAAGGCAAAGTTATTGCTCTGTATAAATTCGCAATCTATCGGGCGGGCTTCCCCCATAATATAATCTAAAGCGCCACATTGCTCATCCGGTTATCCCGGCAAACGGCTTTTTGGCCGACCCGGCCCCAGCAGAATGGCGAGTTTACTGCCTCCTTTGGTGGTTTCCATCCAGATTTTACAGACGCTGGTGAGCGGTACGGAGAGCAACATGCCCACCGGTCCCAGGAGCCATCCCCAGATCAGTAATGATAAAAACACCACCATCGTCGACATGCCCAGGCGGTGGCCCATCATGCGCGGTTCGAGAATATTGCCCAGTACCATATGCACGACGAGGAACAGCGCCCCCACCAGCATGCACTCATAAAAACCGTTAAACAGGAACGCCTGGATCATCGGCGGGACGGCAGAAAGCACCGCGCCGATATTGGGCACGTAGTTCAGTAAAAACGCCAGCACGCCCCACATCAGCGCGAACTGCACGTCCAGCAGTACCAGCCCCAGCCAGACAATCACGCCGGTCCACAGGCTAAGCAGGGTTTTCAGCGCCAGATATTTGGACACGCCCTTCAGCGCGCGGTGCAAGCCGGCAATGTGGATCTGCGGATTGTTCAGGGCAAAACGCAGCTTGTACGGCACGTGGCGCACTTCGAACAGCATAAACACCACCGTCATCACCAGCAGCAGAATGCTGGCCATCGCCCCGGAAAGCCCGGTCATTAACGTGGTGGCGTAGGTCATGACCTTCTCGGAATCCATCCGGCGCAGCATTCGCTCCGGTGAAATATGCAGATTAACGAACGGCATCATTCGCTGGAGATCGACCAGCTTGCGCGTCAGCTCTTTATTGTACTGCGGCAGCATAGTGGAAAATTCACTCAGCGAGGCGGCGAGCACGCCGAACAGCGCCGTCAGCACAATCAGCATTACGATAACCACAATGGTGATGGCGACCGGGCGGCTGATGCCCCGGCGTAAAAACCATGTCACCAGCGGGTTGAGGACGATGGCGAAAAACAGCGCCAGCAGAAGCTGAACAATGATATCCGCCGCCGCGTGGATACCCGCAAGGATAACCACCAGGCAGGCGAGTTTGAGTAAAATATGAAGTCCGGCTTTATCGGGCGGGCTGGCAGTCATAAGAATTCCTTTTTCCGGGGGGCTCGTTAATTGTAGTGCGCCGGAAGTGCTTCGTCTGGAGCGTTAGTCTGAAAGTCGTGGCAAAAAAAATGGCCCCCGGCGCAAGCGACGGAGGCCACGGTATCCCGGTGAACGATTACTGGATCACGAGAGTGTTAATGATGTTTTCAGCGGCGCTCTGCGCTTTCTGCTGATTGTCTGCCGGCAGGGTGATCTGCATGGTCAGCAGTTTATTATCCACCTTGCCGAGCACCACGGAGGAGTACGCGGTCTGGCCTTTGGCGGAGATGATGCTGTCCAGCTGTTGCAGCGTGTGGCCTTTCAATTCAATCGACTTGTTGGTGACCACCTGAAGCTGCGGGTCGCGGCTGCGCTGCTGGTCTTCCAGACGTTTGGCCAGCACGCCCAGATCTTCGCTGGTATCGTCACCGACAATCACAATGACCGCTTTTTGGCCGGTGGCATCGGAATAGACGTGCATGTTGTTCGCCTGGGTGCCCAGCTTACCGCTCTGATCGGTCATATCCGCGGGCAGAGAGAAACTGAGTTTGCCATCCATCAGGCTCACCGGCTGACCGGTGGCGTTGCTTTCTGCTGACGCGCCCTGAGCAGGCGTTTTGGTGTCGCTGTTATCACAGGCTGCAAGGCCAACAACCAGCAGGCCAATCCCGACATATTTAACCAGATTGCGCATTGACTTCTTCCTTTCGATAAACGGCCATAGCGGCTCATTCGTTCATCTTATCACAACTGATAAAGCGAACCCTTAACCTGCCTGTAATGCGGCGATTTCAGATTTATCTGCCAGCCTTTTCAGCAGCATATTCAACAGCACGCCGTACATCGGCAGGAAGAAAACCAGGCTGATAAGCACCTTAAAGGCGTAGTCCACGAGGGCGATTTCCATCCAGTGTTCTGCCATGAAGGCGTCCGGGCTGCGCCAGAAGGCAATGAAGAAGAAGGCCAGCGTATCGCTCACGTTACCGAACAGCGTCGACGCCGTCGGTGCCATCCACCAGCGATGGTTCTGACGCAGGCGGTTAAAGACGTGAACATCGAGGATCTGCCCCAGGGCATAGGCCATAAAGCTGGCGGCGGCAATACGCGCGACGAACAGGTTAAAATGCGTCAGCGCTTCAACGCCCTGCCAGCTACCCGTATAAAACAGGGAGGAGATGGCGTAGGAGACGAACAGCGCCGGGATCATCACCGCAAAAATAATCCGCCGCGCCAGCGGTGCGCCAAAAATACGCACGGTTAAATCGGTCGCGAGGAAAATAAACGGAAAACTGAATGCGCCCCAGGTGGTATGGAAACCAAAAATGGAGATAGGGAGCTGTACCAGATAGTTACTGGAGATGATCACCAGCAGATGAAATAGCGAAAGCCAGAACAACGCTTTGACGCGCTGCGATTGTGTAAAGGAGTTCATATTGTACCTTTTTGATTAATATTTGGGGTGAGGGAACCCAATAAAGCCGCCGCATGATACTGCTTTGACCGCACTTTGCAATGGCTAATTTTCACGCAATCGTTAACCTGGTTTGCATTGACGATAGCGGGGCGTAAACTACAGCCGTTTTTACCTGAACGAGAAGAAAATGACCGATCTGTTTTCCAGCCCAGACCACACGCTTGACGCCCAGGGCCTCCGTTGCCCGGAGCCGGTAATGATGGTGCGTAAAACCGTACGTAACATGCAGAGCGGCGAAACGCTGCTGATCGTCGCTGACGATCCGGCCACCACCCGCGATATCCCCGGCTTTTGTACCTTTATGGAACACGAGCTGGTGGCGCAGCAAACGGAAACCCTGCCGTACCGGTATGTGATTCGTAAGGGGTAAGTGCGGCCTGATGCCCGGCGGCGCTTCGCTTGCACGGGCCTACGGGTGTAGTAGGTCGGGTAAGGCGCAGCCGCCACCCGACAAGTACCCATCACAATTTCGAACCATCGTTTCAAAATTTCGCGCTTTTGTGAGGCGCTTCACCCTCCCTTTTCCAGCCGTAGTCTAATTTTTAAACGTCAAAAACTAAAACACCGTTTTAACGCTTATCTCACTACCCTGGAGTTGACTGAATGAAAACGACCCTCAAGCCGTTACTGGCCGCTCTGTGCCTGTCTGCTTTTGCCTGCACCGTTTCCGCGCAAACCATTAAAGCCGCCGATGTGCATCCTGAAGGCTACCCGAACGTGGTGGCGGTTCAGCAGATGGGTGAAAAACTCAAACAACAAACCGACGGCAAGCTGGAGATTAAGGTCTTTCCCGGCGGCGTGCTGGGGGATGAAAAGCAGATGATTGAGCAGGCGCAGATGGGGGCGATTGATATGATCCGCGTCTCCATGGCGCCGGTTGCCGCCATCCTGCCGGATATCGAAGTGTTTACGCTGCCCTACGTGTTCCGCGATGAGGACCACATGCACAAGGTGATCGACGGGGATATCGGCAAGCAGATCGGCGACAAGCTCACCGCCAACCCGAAATCGCGCCTGGTGTTCCTCGGCTGGATGGACTCCGGCACCCGCAACCTGATCACCAAAGAGCCGATCGTTAAGCCGGACGATCTGAAAGGGAAGAAAATCCGCGTGCAGGGTAGCCCGGTGGCGCTGGCCACGCTGAAAGCGATGGGGGCAAACGCAATCGCGATGGGCGTCAGTGAGGTTTACAGCGGCATGCAGACCGGGGTGATTGACGGTGCGGAGAACAACCCGCCAACCTTTGTCGCCCACAACTACATGCCGGTTGCGAAAAACTACACGCTGAGCGGCCACTTCATCACCCCGGAAATGCTGCTCTACTCCAAAGTGAAATGGGACAAACTGAGCGCTGACGAGCAGCAGAAGATCCTGACCCTGGCCCGTGAAGCGCAGTTAGAGCAGCGCAAGCTGTGGAATGCCTATAACGACCAGGCGCTGGCGAAAATGAAGGCCGGCGGCGTGCAGTTCCACGATATTGATAAAACGGTGTTTATCAAGGCGACAGAGCCGGTGCGCGCGCAGTATGGCGACAAGCATCAGGATCTGATGAAAGCCATCGCCGACGTTCAGTGATCCGGAGTACGTATGTCCGAACTCTACCTGAAGTGGATGGACCGTCTGTACCTGCTCGCCATGGCGGTGGCGGGTGTCTCGCTGCTGGTGATGACGATTGTCATCCCCATCGGCATCTTCTCACGCTATGTGCTCAACCGCGGCGAATCCTGGCCGGAGCCCGTCGCCATTATCTGCATGGTGACGTTTACCTTTATCGGCGCGGCGGTGAGCTACCGCGCCGGATCGCATATTGCGGTCAACATGCTCACCGACCGTCTGCCCGTATCGCTGCAAAGGCTGTGCGCGCGGACGGTGGACCTGCTGATGCTGCTGATCTCTGGCCTGATGTGCTGGTACAGCTACTGGCTGTGCGTCGAGCTGTGGGAGCAGCCGGTGGCGGAGTTTCCGCTCCTGACCTCCGGCGAGAGCTATCTGCCGCTGCCTGTCGGATCGGCGATTTTGATCCTGTTTGTGCTTGAACGCCTGCTGTTTGGCTCGCAGGAAAACCGTCCGGTCGTGCTGATCGGCAACCACAGTTAAGGGGTGAACAATGGATGCTTTTATTTTGTTATTCACCCTCGCCATTTTGCTGGCGCTGGGGATGCCGGTGGCCTTCGCCGTGGGCCTGAGCGCCGTCGCGGGCGCGCTGTGGATTGACCTGCCGCTGGAGGCGCTGATGATCCAGATCACCAGCGGGGTGAACAAATTCACGCTGCTGGCGATCCCGTTCTTCATCCTTGCCGGGGCGATCATGGCGGAAGGGGGCATTGCCCGACGGCTGGTTAACTTCGCGTACGTCTTTGTCGGCTTTATTCGCGGCGGGCTGTCGCTGGTGAACATCGTGGCTTCAACGTTCTTCGGCGCGATTTCCGGCTCGTCGGTGGCGGATACGGCGTCCATCGGCAGCGTGATGATCCCGGAGATGGAGAAGAAGGGCTACCCGCGCGAATACGCGGCGGCGGTCACGGCCAGCGGATCGGTACAGGCGATTTTAATCCCGCCCAGCCACAACTCGGTGATTTATTCCCTGGCGGCGGGGGGCACGGTCTCCATCGCCACGCTGTTTATCGCGGGCGTTTTGCCGGGCCTGCTGCTGGGCGTGAGCCTGATGGTGCTCTGTCTGTGCTTCGCCCGCAAGCGCGGCTACCCGAAGGGGGACAAAATCCCGTTCAGGCAGGCGCTGAAAATCATGCTCGATGCCCTGTGGGGGCTGATGACGGTGGTGATTATCCTCGGCGGGATCTTGTCCGGGATTTTTACCGCCACCGAATCTGCCGCCGTGGCCTGCCTGTGGGCGTTTTTCGTCACCATGTTTATCTACCGCGATTACAAATGGAGCGAACTGCCGAAGCTGATGTGCCGCACGGTGAAAACCGTCACCATCGTGATGATTTTAATCGGCTTTGCCGCGGCGTTTGGCGCGGTAATGACCTACATGCAGCTGCCGATGCGCATCACCGAGTTCTTCACGTCGCTGTCCGATAACAAGTACGTGATCCTGATGTATCTCAACGTCATGCTGCTGCTGATTGGCACGCTGATGGACATGGCGCCGATCATTCTGATCCTGACGCCGGTGCTGCTGCCGGTGACCAACGCGCTGGGGATCGACCCGGTGCACTTCGGGATGATCATGATGGTTAACCTGGGGATCGGGCTGATCACCCCGCCGGTCGGGTCGGTGCTGTTTGTGGCGAGCGCGGTAAGCAAGCAGAAGATTGAAACCGTGGTGCGGGCGATGCTGCCGTTCTACGGCATCCTGCTGGTGGTGCTGGGGATGGTGACGTATATCCCGGCGATATCATTGTGGCTGCCGAGGATGTTAGGGATGCAGTAGCGCCGTTTTTTGCCGGGTGGCGGCTGCGCCTTACCCGGCCTACGGTTCAGAGCCGTTGTAGGCCCGGTAAGGTGCAGCCGCCACCGGGCGTTTTTAGTGGCGTCGTAATAACCTCAATGCGTTCGCCGTGACCAGCACCGTCGCTCCGGTATCCGCCAGCACCGCCAGCCACAGTCCGGTCATGCCGAGCAGGGTCGTGACCAGAAAAATGCCCTTCAGCCCCAGCGCAATGCCGATGTTCTGGCGAATGTTGGTCCGCGTCGCCCGCGCAAGATCTATCATCTGCGCCAGCCCGGTCAGGCGGTTGTGCGTTAGCGCCGCGTCGGCGGTCTCCAGCGCCACGTCGGTGCCGCTGCCCATGGCAATGCCAATGGTTGAGGCTTTCATCGCCGGGGCATCGTTTATCCCGTCACCGACCATCGCCAGCGGGGCGCGGCTGTTCAGTTCAGTTACCGCGCTGACCTTGTCCGCAGGCAGTAATCCGGCCTTAAACGCCAGCCCCAGCTCATCGGCAATTGCGGCCGCCGCGCGCGGGTTATCGCCGGTCAGGATCACGCCCTGCACGCCCAGCCTGTGCAGCGCCTCGACGGCGTCTCTCGCATCGTCACGCAGGGTGTCGCGCAGGGCCAGCATGCCCATCGGTACGCCGTCCTGCATCACGGCAACGACCGTCTGACCGGCCTGCTCCAGCGCCTCAACCTGTGGCGTAGAGCGCGTGCCCGCCGCGACAATCAGCACTTTTTTGTCCTCGACCACGGCTTCAATCCCTGAACCGACCAGCGCTCGCTGAGCGGTTGCCGAAGGGATAGCCAGCCCGCGCGCCTGCGCTTCACGCACGATCGCCTGCGCAAGCGGGTGGGTGGAGCCCTGCTCCACGGCGGCGGCCAGAGTAAGCAGTTCTTTTTCGCTGATGTCCTGCGGATACACCCCGGTCACCTGCGGTTTGCCGACGGTCAGCGTACCGGTTTTATCGAAGGCGATGTGCTGGATCTGGCTCAGCTGTTCCAGCGCCGCGCCGCCCTTAATCAGCGCCCCGCGGCGTGCCGCCGCTGCCAGCCCGGAGGTAATCGCCGCCGGGGTGGAAATCACCAGTGCGCACGGGCAGCCGATCAGCAGCAGGGTCAGCCCTTTATAAATCCAGCCCTCCCACGGCGCGCCGAAGAACAGCGGTGGAACGACGGTGACCAGCAGCGCCACCAGCATGATGGCGGGCGTGTAAATCCGGCTGAAGCGGTCGATAAAGCGTTCGACCGGCGCGCGGCGCTCCTCGGCTTCTTCAATCAGCTTCAGGATGCGGTCGATGGCGCTGTCGCCCGGTTCAGAAAGCACCGTAAGCTGCACCAGACGGTCAACGCTGGTGGCTCCGGCAGGGACTTTTTCACCCGCCGCACGCTCTACAGGAATGGATTCCCCGGTCAGGGCGCTTTCATCAAAGCTCGCGGTGGCGGTAACGAGCGCCCCATCGGCCGGCAGGCGCCCACCTGCGGGCACTTCAATCACGTCGCCCGGGCGCAGGGCGTTAATGGCGACCGTTTCACGAGTACCGTCTATCACGCGCGTGGCGGTTTCCGGCTTCAGCGCCATCAGCGCGCTCACCCCCTTACGCGCCCGACTCGCCGCCCAGCCTTCAAGGCGTTCGCCGATTAAGAACAGCAGCAGCACCATCGCCGCTTCCGCCGTCGCGCCAATGAACAGCGCGCCGATGGCCGCCACGCTCATCAGCGTTTCGATGGCAAACCAGCTTCCGCTCCGCATCAGGCGTAGCGCCTGTCGGGCAATGGGGAACAGGCCGACCAGCGTGGTGGCGATAAACGCCAGGTTGCCGAACGGGTGGTTAACCTGTTCCAGCCCCCAGCTCAGGGCCATCATGATGATGAGGGTAATGAGCGGCAGGTTTTCTTTCAGGGGAGAGGTTTTTTCGGCAGGCGCCGTTTCGCTGCGCAGGGTATAGCCCGCCTTGCTGACGGCGGCTTCAACCTGCTTGCTGACGTCTTTTTCGGCGCTGACCATCAGCTTTTCGGTGGCAAACAGGACCTGAACGTGGTTCACGCCCGCTACCTGCTTCACCGCATTTTCCACTTTGCGGGCGCAGGCCGCGCAGTCCATACCGTTGACTACCCAGCTGTAGCGGTTGCCGCTTTCAGGAAGCGTTTGGATTGGTGTTTCGCACGTCCCTTCGCAGCAGCAGTCGTCTTTTGCCGGAACCGGGCTGAGCTTAAGTGCCGAGAACTGTGGAACTTTTTTAGGTGTTTCTGGAGTCGACATGGCAGTCTCCGGTAATGATAATTTTCTCATTAACCGCAGCATACACTCTGGAGTCGACTCCAGAGTCAAGCGTTATTTAGATATACAGCGAACGCACAATCAGGAAGTGCCCGGCGAAGTAACAGGCGGCGGAAATCGCATTATCCGCGCGGAAGCGGCGGCGATAGTGGCTACCCAGCCAGACGATATTGCCGAGCAGCAGCAGCGCGGCCCCGAAGAAGGCAGACATTGCCTGTGAGGTTGGGCGGAAGAACCACAGCTCACCGGCCAGCCACACCATCACCAGCGTCATGGCGATAAAGGTACACACCGGCAGACGCATCTCCTCCAGACGCGACCAGATCACCGCGATCAGCAGGGCGCCAATCACCAGCAGCACCAGCGGCAGCGGCCAGAAGATGGAGAGCGTCATCTGGCTGGCAAAATAGATGGTGTAAAGCAGATGCGACAGGAAGAACGCCCCCACGGCGTACAGCAGGCGCTGGCGCGGCAGCAGGGTTAAGGCATCGCCAATCAGGGAGGCACACAGCCCGGCGAGGACCAGATAGCTGATGGCGTTGAACATGGGGGCCTGCCAGGCAAGCAACAGCAGGAGCAATAGCGTGACGGGTTTAAACAACCAGCGCTGCCAGGCTGGGCCACGGTAGGACGCATCGACATAAAGCCATGCGGAAAAACAGACAGCGATAAATGACCAAAGCATATTAACTCCCTGTAACTGTTGAGGCTGAATAATCAGTTTCTGATCCAGTGTAGTGACGCGAGCGGGCGTTTGGCAATGCCGGGGCAGGCGAGGTATCCTGAATTCCGCATAATCTGATGGGATTTTTCAATGAGCAAGATGCCGCTGTTTTTCATCATCGTGGTGGCGATTATCGTCATTGCCGCCTCGTTTCGCTTCGTGCAGCAGCGCCGTGAGAAGGCCGACAACGATGCCGCGCCGCTGTTGCACAAGCGCGTGGTGGTGGCGAACAAACGCGAGAAACCGCTTAATGACCGCCGCTCTCGCCAGCAGCAGGTGACGCCTGCGGGGACAACGATGCGCTATGAAGCAAGCTTTAAGCCGGAAACCGGCGGGCTGGAGATGACCTTCCGCCTGGAGGCGCAGCAGTATCACCAGCTGACGGTGGGAGAGAAAGGTACGTTGAGCTACAAAGGGTCGCGGTTTGAAGGGTTTGAACCGGAGCTGTGACGCCGGGCGGCACTGCGTTTGCCCGGCCTACGGGGTTTTGTAGGCCCGGATCGCTGCGCGCCACCGGGCATCACACCGCACCTTACTTCTTCACCTGCGCCTTAAACTTCTTCATCCACACCAGCAGCTCAAACACGCCGAAAATAAACACCCGCAGCTGCTGCCAGCCGGTCATCGGTGGGCCATCTTTCGGCAGACCGTTTTTCAGCATCACCATCTGTAAGGCATGCATGAACGCGGTAAAAATCAGCGCCACGTTAACAAAGATATTCAGCGGGCGCGGGAATGGGTGCACCAGATTCAAAATCAAAAATGCCCAGACGCCCAGCATCAGCAAGCGCCCCACGTTAATCAGTACTGGCATCGGATCCTCCTTGTGCCTGACGGTGATACAGACGATAAGCCACCTGACCGGCGACCTTTTCGCGGTGCAGATCCCAGTGAACGGGAACGGGCGGCAGGCCATTTTCCACTTCGCTTTCAACGTAAATCAGCGCGTCGTCTGCCAGCCAGCCATTTTTTTCCAGCAACGATAACGTCTCTTCCAGCAGCCCTTTACGGAACGGCGGATCGACAAACACCACGTTGAACGGCGTCCCCTTTTGCGCAAGGAAGCTCAGCGTGTTGGTGTTCACTACCTTCGCGTTGGTTGCCTTCAGCGTAGCCAAATTTTGCTGTAACGTCTGCGCGACGCCGCGCTCCATCTCCAGCAGCGTGGCGCTGGCGGCATAGCGAGACAGCGCTTCCAGCCCCAGTGCGCCGCTTCCGGCGAAGCAGTCCAGGCAGTTGGCGTCTACCATTGACGGGGCAAGCCAGTTAAACAGCGTCTCGCGTACGCGGTCCGTGGTAGGGCGTAAACCGGGGCTGTCCGGCACCGGTAATTTCCGGCCTCGCCACTGACCGCCGATAATTCGAATTTGACCGGCCGGGGCGCGGGTGGGTTTCTTCATCTCAGGAAAGCTCTGTTAACAATGCCCTGCGATTGCGGGCGGTGATGTCAATTAAGTAAAGTGTTAGACTATTTCATCATTTTTTTAGCTTCCCTGTATATAGCGCCGCGAGGAGTGTAGTCGCAGATGGCAAAACAAAAAAAACGTGGCTTCTTTTCCTGGTTGGGTTTCGGTGAAAAAGAGCAAGAAACAGAACAGAAAACCGAAGAACAACAGGTTGTAGAAGAGCAGTCACAGCCTGAAACGCCTGTCGAAACCGCTGCGATTGTCGAAGCGGAAGAACCAGCGCACAGCAAAGAAGAGATTGAATCCTTTGCTGAAGAGGTGGTTGAGGTTACTGAACAGGTTCAGGAGAGCGAAAAACCAGAGCCGGTTATCGTAGAAACCCTTACCGAAGCGCCGCAGGCCGCTATCGAACACGAAGCGCTGCCGCTGCCGGAAGAGGTGAACACCGAAGAAGTATCTGCCGAAGAGTGGCAGGCCGAAGCGGAAACCGTTGAAATTGTTGAGGCGGTGGAAGAAGAAGCGGCCCTTGAGCCTGAACTGACCGACGAAGAGCTGGAAGCCCAGGCGCTGGCGGCGGAAGCCGCTGAAGAAGCGGTCATTGTTGTGCCGGTAGAAGAGCAGGCCGAAGACGAGATCGCTCAGGAGCAGGAAAAACCAACCAAAGAAGGTTTCTTCGCGCGCCTGAAACGCAGCCTGTTAAAAACCAAAGAAAACTTAGGTTCCGGATTTATCAGTCTGTTCCGCGGCAAAAAAATCGACGACGATCTGTTTGAGGAGCTGGAAGAACAGCTGCTGATCGCGGACGTGGGCGTGGAAACCACTCGGAAGATTATCACCAACCTGACCGAAGGGGCGAGCCGCAAGCAGCTGCGTGACGCCGAGGCGCTGTACGGCCTGCTGAAAGACGAGATGGGCGAAATTCTCGCAAAAGTTGACGAACCGCTTAATATTGAAGGCAAAATGCCCTTTGTTATTCTGATGGTTGGCGTCAACGGCGTGGGTAAAACCACCACCATCGGCAAGCTGGCGCGCCAGTTTGAGCAGCAGGGCAAATCGGTGATGCTGGCGGCGGGCGATACCTTCCGTGCGGCAGCGGTGGAGCAGCTCCAGGTGTGGGGCCAGCGCAACAACATTCCGGTGATTGCCCAGCACACCGGCGCGGATTCTGCGTCCGTGATTTTCGATGCCATCCAGGCGGCGAAGTCGCGTAACGTGGACGTGCTGATTGCGGATACCGCAGGGCGTTTGCAGAACAAATCGCACCTGATGGAAGAACTGAAGAAAATCGTTCGCGTCATGAAGAAGCTGGACGAAGAGGCACCGCATGAAATTATGCTGACTATCGACGCCAGCACCGGACAGAACGCCATTAGCCAGGCGAAGCTGTTCCATGAAGCGGTAGGACTGACCGGGATCACGCTGACCAAGCTGGACGGCACCGCGAAAGGCGGGGTGATCTTCTCCGTGGCCGACCAGTTCGGCATTCCTATCCGTTACATCGGTGTGGGCGAGCGTATTGAGGATTTACGTCCGTTTAAAGCGGACGACTTTATTGAGGCACTTTTTGCCCGAGAGGACTAACAATGATTCGCTTTGAACACGTCAGCAAGGCCTATCTCGGTGGGAGACAAGCGCTACAGGGGGTGACATTTCATCTCCAGCCAGGCGAGATGGCATTCCTGACCGGCCATTCCGGCGCGGGGAAAAGTACCCTGCTCAAGCTGATCTGTGGGATCGAGCGGCCAAGCGCCGGGAAAATCTGGTTCAGCGGCCATGACATTAGCCGTCTTAAGAACCGTGAAGTGCCGTTTCTGCGTCGTCAGATCGGCATGATTTTCCAGGATCACCACCTGCTGATGGATCGCACGGTTTTCGATAACGTCGCGATCCCGCTGATTATTGCTGGCGCCAGTTACGATGATATCCGCCGTCGCGTCTCTGCGGCGCTGGATAAGGTCGGGCTGCTGGACAAAGCGAAGAACTTCCCTATCCAGCTGTCCGGCGGTGAGCAGCAGCGCGTGGGCATTGCCCGTGCGGTGGTGAACAAGCCAGCCGTTTTGCTGGCGGATGAACCGACCGGTAACCTGGACGATGCCCTCTCCGAAGGCATCCTGCGTCTGTTTGAGGAATTTAACCGCGTGGGGGTAACGGTACTGATGGCGACGCACGATATGGGGCTGATCTCCCGCCGTTCGTACCGCATGCTGACCCTGAGCGACGGACATTTGCACGGAGGCCACGGTGAATAAGCGTGATGCAATGAACCAGATTCGGCAGTTCAGCAACCGGTTTGACCGTTTCCGCAAGCCTCAGGGCGGCGGGGACGGCAATCGCCATGCGCCTAAGCGTGCCAAAGCGACACCGAAGCCGAACTCCCGCAAAACCAACGTCTTTAACGAACAGGTGCGCTACGCCTTCCAGGGCGCGTTGCAGGATCTGAAAAGCAAACCGCTGGCGACGTTCCTGACGGTGATGGTGATTGCCATCTCCCTGACGCTGCCGAGCGTCTGCTACATGGTTTACAAAAACGTTAACCAGGCGGCGTCACAGTATTATCCGTCGCCGCAGATCACCGTTTATCTGGATAAAGCGCTCGACGATAACGCGGCGGCGCAGGTGGTCGGGCAGATTCAGGCTGAACAGGGCGTGGAGAAGGTGAACTATCTTTCTCGCGATGAAGCGCTGGGCGAGTTCCGCAACTGGTCCGGTTTCGGCGGGGCGCTGGATATGCTCGAAGAGAACCCGCTGCCTGCGGTGGCGGTGGTGATCCCGAAGCTGGATTTCCAGGGCACGGATTCGCTCAACACCCTGCGCGACCGCATTACCCGCATCAACGGGATTGATGAAGTGCGCATGGACGACAGCTGGTTTGCCCGTCTTGCCGCCCTGACCGGGCTGGTAGGACGCGTGTCGGCGATGATTGGCGTGCTGATGGTGGCGGCGGTCTTCCTCGTCATCGGTAACAGCGTTCGCCTGAGCATCTTCGCCCGTCGCGATACCATCAACGTGCAGAAGCTGATTGGCGCAACGGACGGTTTCATCCTGCGTCCGTTCCTTTACGGTGGCGCGCTGCTCGGTTTTTCCGGCGCATTTCTTTCACTGATATTGTCAGAAATTTTGGTGATGCGGCTTTCGTCTGCCGTCACCGAAGTGGCGCAGGTTTTCGGAACGAAGTTTGATATCAGTGGCTTAGGCTTCGATGAGTGCCTGCTTTTGCTGCTGGTCTGCTCCATGATCGGCTGGATAGCGGCATGGCTGGCAACAGTTCAACATTTACGCCACTTTACTCCCGACTAATAAAAGCGTGATATAATCTTTCCCTGCACCGAGATGTTCGCTTGCAGGGAAAGCGTCCCTGTCGTCTCTTCCCCTGTAATCATCTTCATGTCACATTTTGTGCGTAATTTATTCACGGTTGCACCTGGAACTTGTGGATAAAATCACTGTCTGATAAAAGAGTGAATGCTAATCTCGTTGCTCAAACGCTTTGGCATGGTTGTTGCCTGACGGGGACAACCTGGACCAGAAGAAACATTGAGAGGAATGAATGACCAAAGAAATGCAAACTTTAGCTTTAGCCCCTGTTGGTAACCTGGAATCTTACATCCGGGCTGCGAACACCTGGCCGATGTTAACGGCTGAGGAAGAAAAGGAGCTTGCTGAAAAGCTGCATTACCAGGGCGATCTGGAAGCAGCTAAAACGCTGATCCTGTCTCACCTGCGCTTTGTTGTTCACGTTGCTCGTAATTACGCGGGCTACGGCCTGCCGCAGGCGGACTTGATTCAGGAAGGTAACATTGGCCTGATGAAAGCGGTGCGTCGCTTTAACCCGGAAGTGGGTGTGCGACTGGTCTCCTTCGCCGTGCACTGGATCAAAGCGGAAATTCACGAATACGTTCTGCGTAACTGGCGTATTGTGAAGGTCGCCACGACGAAAGCGCAGCGCAAACTGTTCTTCAACCTGCGTAAAACCAAGCAGCGTCTGGGCTGGTTCAATCAGGATGAAGTGGAAATGGTCGCGCGCGAGCTGGGCGTTTCCAGCAAAGACGTCCGCGAGATGGAATCACGTATGGCCGCGCAGGACATGACGTTTGATATGTCTGCCGACGACGATGCGTCCGACAGCCAGCCGATGGCCCCGGTCCTGTATCTTCAGGATAAAACCTCTAACTTTGCTGACGGCATTGAAGAGGATAACTGGGAAGACCAGGCGGCAAACAAGCTGACCTTCGCGATGGAAGGCCTCGACGAGCGTAGCCAGGATATCATCCGTGCCCGCTGGCTGGACGAAGATAACAAGTCCACCTTGCAGGAGCTGGCCGACCGCTACGGCGTCTCCGCTGAACGTGTGCGTCAGCTTGAGAAGAACGCCATGAAAAAACTTCGCGCCGCTATCGAAGCGTAATTCAGGCGAAGTCCCCGATAACCCTCGAATGCAAATTCGGGGGTTCTGTTTTTTTAGCGCCCGCTCTGGCGAATTTCTCCCCCCTGGCAAACACTTACTGATGCGCTAAGCAGGCGACATTCTCAGGGGGGCAGGGTGAAAAATAACGAACTGAATGACCGACGTATGCAGGCAACGCCGCGCGGTATCGGCGTCATGTGTCACTTCTATGCCGATAAAGCCGAAAACGCCACGGTGTGGGACGTGGAAGGTAACGAGTATATTGATTTTGCCGCCGGGATCGCCGTGCTGAATACCGGCCATCGCCATCCAAAAGTTATCGCTGCCATCGAAAAACAGCTTCACGCCTTTACCCATACCGCTTATCAAATCGTCCCCTACGAAGGCTATGTGGCGCTTGCCGAGCGCATCAACCAGCGCGTGCCGATAGAGGGGCCGGCCAAAACCGCCTTTTTCTCAACCGGTGCAGAAGCGGTCGAAAACGCGGTGAAAATTGCCCGTGCGTACACCAGACGCCCCGGCCTCATCACCTTCGGCGGCGCGTTCCATGGTCGTACCTTTATGACCATGGCGCTGACCGGCAAAGTGGCGCCCTATAAGATCGGCTTCGGCCCGTTCCCCGGCTCGGTATACCACGCGCAATTCCCCAACGACCTGCACGAGGTCAGTACCGCCGAAGCGCTAAAAAGCCTGGAGCGCATTTTCAAAGCCGACATCGCGCCCGATCAGGTGGCGGCCATCATTATTGAACCGGTTCAGGGGGAAGGCGGGTTCAACGTCGCGCCCGCTGATTTCATGCAGGCGCTGCGTGCCCTGTGCGACACGCACGGTATTTTGCTGATTGCCGATGAAGTACAAACCGGTTTCGCCCGCACCGGCAAGCTGTTCTCAATGGAAAACCACTGCGTGAAGCCGGACCTCATCACCATGGCGAAAAGCCTGGCGGGCGGGATGCCGCTCTCAGCGGTATCGGGCCGTGCCGAGGTGATGGATGCGCCTGCGCCTGGCGGGCTGGGCGGTACCTACGCGGGCAACCCGCTGGCGATCGCCGCGGCCCATGCGGTGCTGGACGTGATTGACGAAGACAACCTCTGCACGCGCGCGTCTCATCTCGGCCATCATCTGGTCGAGGTGCTGAACAAAGCGAAGGATAGTTGTCCGTATATCGCCGATATCCGCGCGCAGGGCTCAATGGTGGCGGTTGAATTTAGCGATCCGCAAACCGGGCAGCCGTCGCCGGAATTTACCCGCCAGGTTCAGGAGCGCGCGCTGACGGAAGGGCTGCTGCTCCTGAGCTGCGGCGTTTACGGCAATGTGATCCGTTTTCTCTATCCGCTCACCATCCCCGAAGCACAGTTCCGTAAAGCGCTGGATATTATTTCCGCCTCGCTGACACGATAAAGCCAAACGCCCGGCTGAAATAACGGTCGGGCCTATCATATTTTCATTTCAAATTAGCTATTCCAAAATCATAAAAATGGGGTATGTTTTAGCAGAGTATGCTGAAAAAGCGCGAGCAGCAGGCCTATAACTGAAATAAAGCGCTACACAACAACATCACAACAATCGTTATAACCATAATAATGGGGAATCTCAGGATGAATATGAAGGGTAAAGCGTTACTGGCAGGATGTATCGCGTTGGCATTCAGCACCATGGCGCAGGCCGATATTAAAGTGGCCGTGGTGGGCGCGATGTCCGGTCCGGTAGCACAGTACGGCGACCAGGAATTTACGGGCGCAGAACAGGCGGTTGCAGACATTAATGCTAAGGGCGGTATCAAAGGCGAAAAGCTGCAAATCGTAAAATATGACGATGCCTGTGACCCGAAACAGGCGGTCGCGGTGGCGAACAAAGTGGTGAACGACGGCATCAAATATGTTATCGGTCACCTGTGCTCCTCCTCCACGCAGCCCGCATCTGATATCTACGAAGACGAAGGCATTCTGATGATCACCCCGGCAGCGACGGCACCCGAGCTGACCGCGCGCGGCTACAAGCTGATCCTGCGCACCACCGGTCTGGATTCCGATCAGGGCCCAACCGCCGCGAAATACATCGTGGAGAAAGTGAAGCCGCAGCGCATCGCGATTGTTCATGATAAACAGCAGTACGGTGAAGGCCTGGCGCGCGCGGTGCAGGACAACCTGAAAAAAGCGAACGCCAACGTGGTGTTCTTTGACGGTATCACCGCCGGCGAGAAAGATTTCTCTACCCTGGTGGCGCGTCTGAAGAAAGAGAATATCGACTTCGTTTACTACGGCGGCTATCACCCGGAAATGGGGCAGATCCTGCGTCAGGCGCGTGCGGCGGGTCTGAAGACTCAGTTCATGGGGCCAGAAGGCGTGGCGAACGTTTCCCTGTCTAACATCGCGGGTGAATCTGCCGAAGGCCTGCTGGTGACCAAGCCGAAGAACTACGACCAGGTACCTGCGAACAAACCAGTGGTGGATGCCATCAAGGCGAAGAAACAGGATCCAAGCGGTGCGTTCGTGTGGACCACCTACGCAGCATTGCAGTCTCTGCAAGCGGGCCTGAACCAGTCAGCCGATCCGGCGGAGATTGCCACCTGGCTGAAAGCGAATTCGGTAGAAACCGTGATGGGGCCGCTCTCATGGGATGAGAAGGGCGACCTGAAGGGCTTCGAGTTCGGCGTGTTTGACTGGCATGCGAACGGTACTGCCACCGACGCAAAATAATTTTCCTGCGGCGGGCGGGATTTACCGCTCGCCGTCTCTCCTCTCCTCGCTTTTTTCTTTCCCGCCTCCGGTTTTGTTTACTATCACTACAATATTATTTAGCGCCATCGCACTATGCTTTTGCCTGATGATTAAGAACAATCGGGCAAACCAGAAGGTGATATTGATCAAACAACATGTTTCAGGGCTTTTACTACCGCCTCGTCTGTGCTTTTCTTATGCACTTTTAGCGTAACCCAACGAATTTACTACATTTATTGTGGTTATTGCAGAGCAAAAAGGGGTGATGGAATTTTTATATCGGAATATTGCATATACATAAAATTAACATCTGTAACATTTGAGAGGGTCGATATTAACAACTTTTTGCTAATTTAGTGATTGCCATTTTACATACTAATAGGTACAAAAATGAAAACCAAAGACGCACTGATTAAAACCATGCAGGAACTTTTATGGACCCGTGGTTACTCCAACACTAGCCCGAAAGAGATACAACAGGTTTCTGGCGTTGGGCAAGGAAGCATGTATCACCACTTCAAAGGCAAGGCGGATCTGGCCCGACAGACGATCCTGCTTAACGCCGAGGAGCTACAAAAAGAGATTTCCACCATTTTGCATGCTGAGAAAAATGCACGTGAGCGAATTAAGGACTATCTGCTGCGTGAACGTGAAGTACTGGCTGGGTGCAGGATGGGCGGATTAGCGCAGGATAGCGAAGTGATTCGCGACGACACGCTACGTGAACCCATTGCGAACAATTTTGAATGGCTGATCGGCGAGCTGGAAAAAGTGCTGGAAGAGGGAAAAACCTCCGGTGAATTTTCTGCCGATCTGGATGTAAAACAAACGGCATTAACGCTCATTTCAGTCATGCAGGGGGCGTTTGTTATCGCCAGGGCAACCCAGTCCGAAGCGTATTACAAACAAGCTATTGCTGGAGTGATCGCAATGCTCAAATAAATACCGCCTGGCTTTTGGGAGAAGAGAGAATGAATAACGGTCTGCCCGTTACCCTGAACTTGTTTTCGGTGTTGAAGAATATTGATAGCGTCGCCTGGGAAGCCCACAGCACGCTTGATCGCAAGGATGCGCGCATTTTCGAACTTTTTCAGGATGATTCAGGGCAGCGCATCGCGCTAGTGCATTGCGCGCCGGGGGCATCTGCAAAATCTCATCTCCATACGGGGCATGAAACGTTTCTGATTCTGGATGGCACCTTTGAAGACGATAACGGTGTTTACCACCCCGGTGAGCTAATCTGCTACGCACCAGGCAGCGAGCACGCCTGGCGAACGCCGCAGGGCGCGCTCATCTATGCAGTCTGGGGCGGCCGCGTTGAAGCCGCTCTTACGGATGTCGCCGCATGAAACTGATGCTAACTCAGGCCAGAATATTATTCCTGGCGGCAGACCCGAACAAAATTACGGCTCAGCTTCGTGGCGAATCTCTTTCGCTGGCGCAGGCCAGGCCGCTGCGCGATAACATTTCCACCGATGAAATCACCCCTATCCCGGCGCTAGCCTACTACGACGAACGACTGGGAGCATTCGCTTGGACGGGCCTGAAGTGCGGCGCTGAAAATCCGATAGGAAAAAATGCCATCGTTGAGGCAGGGATGAACGTCGTGGTTGGCGGACTGCGCTACGGTAAAGGCTCATCCCGCGAGCATAGCCCGGTTGCGGAGAAGGCAGCTGGCGTACAGCTGGTCATCGCCGAAAGTTTTGAACGGATCTACCGGCAAAACGCCGATAACATAGGTTTGCTCACCTCCACTAACATGGCGCTGGTGGACAAACTGGCGCGCGGAGAAGCGCTCACCCTTGAAGAGATTGTTGCTGACCGGGAAGAGAGCGCCCGACGCGTTATCCAGTCCGGCGGGCTGCTGGCCTGGTGGAAAGGACAGATGGAGAAAAGCGGTCTGCCGCCTTTAGCCGCCACGAGCGAGCCGAAACCGATGACGCTGGGGGAGAAAATCATTGCCCGCCATCGTCTGGAGCAGGGAGATTTCCCCGGCACCGCGCTACTGCTGCGCCCGGACTGGCGCTTTATCCATGAGTATTACACCGCCATGTGTGGCCATATGCTGAAACGGACTTTTGGCCGCGAGCTGACCCTGTGGCAGCCGGATTCGATCATCACCTTTGAAGATCACCTGCCGTACATGCATCAAAGCAAAGTGCATATTGACGGGCAGCTTACCGGCGACCTGGAACACCTGCTGGCGGCTCACCGGGCGTTTACCCAAACGTGGGGATTGACGGCACACCGATACAACCCGGACGGCGAGGGTGCAGAAGGTATCTCCCATGCGCTGATGGCGGAGCGCCACGCCCTGCCTGGGCAGCTTATCATCGGCACCGATTCCCACACCCCACACTGTGGTGCGCTGGGCTGTTTGGCTGTGGGCGTCGGCAGCACCGATATGGCAGGCAGCATGGTTACCGGCGCTTTTCGTATGACGCCGCCGGAAACGGTGAAAGTAGTGTTCACCGGTACGCTGCCGGAAGGCACTGGCGCGAAAGATATGGTACTGCACCTGCTGGCAACGGAGTGGATCCGTCAGGGAGGTGGTATTGGCAAAATCTTTGAATTTTGTGGTGAGGCCGTCGAGGGATTATCGGTGGACGAACGCGCCACGCTCACCAATATGGTGGCAGAGTTGGGTGGCGTTTCAGGACTGGTGGCGCCCGATGCGCAGACTGTTGCCTTCCTGAAGGCCCGTCGCGGAATCGATTTCACCATTGAAGCGTGGATGCGTAGCGATGAGGGCGCGCATTACGCCTCAACAATGGTGATTGACTGCATCGATCTTGCGCCAATGATTGCACTGCCGGGCGATCCGGGTAATGGACTGGCGCTGTCGTCTTTGAGCGAGCCGGTTAAAATTGATATTGCCTACGGCGGTTCATGTACTGCGGGCAAGCGGGATGATTTTGATGAATATCATGCGGTGCTGGATTGGGCTTTATCCAGGGGTAAACAACTGCCGCCGGATGTGACGCTCTACCTACAGTTTGGCACCATGGATGTCTACGACTACTGTCGCGAGCAAGGGTATCTGGAGACGTTCCATCAGGCTGGGGCGATACTGCTCAAACCTGCCTGCGGTGCCTGCGCAAACTGCGGCCCCGGATCGTCGGTGGATGCTGGGCAGGTCACTATCAGCGCCATTAATCGAAATTTTCCTGGCCGCTCAGGTCCGGGGAAAGTCTGGCTAGGCAGCCCTTCGACGGTGGTCGCCAGCGCAATAAAGGGTGAAATAACCTCATTTAATGATTTAAAACGTCAGTACCGTTAATTCTACTTACTTACAATCAGCTCATTAACAGGGTGCAAGACATCATGAAACCGTTTTATCATTTTTCGGATGAAGAAAACAAAGAATTAACCCGCTTCTTCCAGCAAATTGTTGTTAATCCTTATACGGATTATCAGGCGTTTAAGCTTGCGGTTGCTGAGATTTGTTATTTTAGAGGCGTACCAGGCTTTTTTGTCGATATTTGTACCGCAATTAAAAATGAACGCGAGTCGGGCGTAAGTGATATTCATGTATTACGCAATTGCCCACGGGATATCGACTTGCCTGAGTTGGATCCGGAAAATCCCATTAGCGATAAATATAAAAAGAAAAAAACATTTATCGGCGAGGTACTGCTGGAATGTTTTTCGCTGCTAACCGATACACCGTTATTAGCCTACGGCAGCCGTAATAATGGAGATTTCTTTACCGATGTTATTGCTATTCGCAAATACAGCGGGCAATTAACGGGTTTTAGCGATAGTGAACTGGTCTACCATAACGACCGTACCGCTCACGCGGTACGCGCTGATTTCGTCACGCTTTTGGGTCTACGCAGCCCGGACGAGGAGCTGATTTTTACCGGCTATATTGACGGCAAAGCCATTCTGGCGCACCTGACGGACGACCAGCAGGCGGCGCTTCGCCAGCCGTGGTATCGCACCCAGTTTGACGTTTACTCCCGTGAAACCAACCGCCGTCAGGTGAGCTCGCCGGATCACGCCATTTTGAAAAATCACCATAGCATTCGTTACCTGGATACGTTGACTCACGTTGCGCCAGAGGCGCCCAATGAGGCAAAAGACGCCCTGATTGCTTTTATGCAGGCGATGACCAAAGCGGATAAACAGCGCCACCGGATTTTGCAGGGCGACCTTTTAACCTTCGCCAACCAGGATGGATTGCACAACCGGGAAAAAATTGAAATTAAGGATAAAGAGAATGCCGCGCGCCGCTGGCTATTAAAAACCTATGCATTCCGCGATCGGCAAACTGCCGAGAAATATCAGGAACACTGGCATAACGGTATTTTTGGCCGGGTTGAAGATTAGTCCGCTTCGCAAAATTTATTTCTTTATTTAACGGAACATGTACGATGAGAAACGTCGCCGATCGCGTAAAGCGTATAGGGTTATCAGAAACCTATGCCATTCTCGATAAAGTTAAAACCATGCAGGCGGAAGGGAAATTTATTTATGATTTAGGCGGCGGCGAGCCTGATTTCGCCACACCAAATCATATTACTAATTACACTATAACGGCGATGAAAAATGGCATGACCCATTACACCGCCAGTAAAGGTACGCCTGGATTATTAAAAGCCATCGCCAGCCAGCTCTTTGAAGAAAACCAGCTGCCGGTTCAGTGGAATAAAAATATTATTGTGACGCCTTCGGCGAAACACGCGCTGTTTATTACGCTGATGACGCTGCTGAATCCTGGCGATGAAATCGTGATCCCCACCCCCTGCTGGGTGAGCTATATCGCAATGGCGGAAATGGCCGGGGCGAAGCCGGTGACCCTGCCGCTGGCAAAAGAGAATCAGTTCTTCCTCACCCGTCAGGCGCTAGAAAGTTGCATCACCGCGAAAACCCGCGTGCTGTTGCTTAATAACCCGAACAACCCCACCGGGCGGGTGTTAACAACAGAGGAGATCGACGCGGTCTGCCAGGTCGCGCAGAAGCATGACCTGTTCGTGGTGATGGATGAAATTTACGAACATATCCGCTATCTGCCGGGACGCCATCGTAGCCTCGCGGCGGAACCCGGCATGTTTGAGCGTACCGTCACTATCAGCGGTTTCTCCAAAGCCTGGGCGATGACCGGCTGGCGGCTCGGCTACCTCAGCGCGCCGGAAACTCTGCTCAATGAAATTCTTAAAGTTCAGCAGCACAGCGTGGGATGCGCCGGCTCCTTCGTGCAGCAGGGCGGGTTGGCCGCGCTGATTGGTGACCGTCAGCCGATGCTGGATATGGTGGCGCACTACCGTCAGCGCAGGGATCTGGTGGTAAACCGGCTAAACGCCATTCCGGGGATCGCCTGCCGGGCGCCGGAGGGAGGACTGTACGTTTACGCCGACATCAGCGGCCTGGGTATGGGGGACGCCCGGGCTGTAACACACTGGCTGCTGACTCACGCCCATGTTGCCGTCACGCCGGGTACCGCATTCGGCAAGGAGGAATCCAGCGCGATTCGCCTGTCGTTTGCCGGGGCGACTGACACGCTTATCGCCGCGCTGGATAGCATCAGCCAGGCGCTCGCTGACTGCCCGTATCCGCTAAAGCAGGTGGCGTCATGAGCGAAGCGCTTCGAATCGCCATTATTGGCAATGGCCCTCGGGCGCTTTCGGTACTTGAACGCCTCGCCGCGCGTTTACAGGACCAGCCGGACGCCGGGGTGGAAATCCACTATATCGATAAACAGCACCCCGGAACGGGCCGTATCTGGCGCCAGGAACAGGATGCCGCTTTCGTCATGAATACCGTAGCGGAAGAAGTCTCCGCCTTTTCCGGCGAAGGCGACGTGGCAACGGCTCGTCCAGGCTGCGGCCCTTCGCTCGCCGCCTGGTGGCGTGCCACGCGGGACGACTTCCCTGGCGAGAATGCCTGGGCGCCGCGTGCGCTGTATGGCGAATATATGCACTTCGTTCTGAACTGCATCAAAGCCTCGTTTAGCCCGGCGCAGCGCTTTTGCCCTCGACAGGCGGAGGTAACAGACATAGTGCCGTTGAACAATAGCCGGGCGGTGCTGTTATTTCGCGATGGTGAAACCCTCACGGTAGACCGCGTGGTTATTGCCAGCGGCCATCCCCGTAACAGCCTGAGCGAACAGGAGCAGCGCTGGCAGGCCTATGCAGACACTCATCCGTCGCTGCGCTGGGTGCCTGGCGATTCAGCCGCCGATATGCCGCTGGAGGAGATCGCCCCCGGCAGCGCCGTCGGCATTTTAGGACTGGGGCTGTCGTTTCTGGATGTCATGGCGGCGTTAACCACCGGGCGCGGCGGCCAGTTTATTGAGCAGGCCGATGGCTCACTGCGCTATCAACCCTCCGGGCGCGAGCCGCGTCTGGTGGCCGGTTCACGCAGTAGTCTGCCCATCCCCGGCCGTGGGCGTAACCAGAAGCCCGCTAACTTCCGCTATCAAAGCGTGCTTTTTACCCAGGAGCGTGCCGAGGCCCTGGCCGCCCGCGGACAACTCGATTTTGATCGCGACGTGCTGCCGCTGCTGATGGCAGAGGTCAACCTGACCTGGTACGCCACCACGCTGCGCCAGCGTTTTGGCCTTTCCGCCGAGCTGGAATTTCGTGCCTGCGCGCAGGCGCTGGAGGTTGAGGCGTTTGATAGCCTGCCGGACATCGCCGCGCGCTTTGGCCTCACCGATGTGCCTGCACTGGATATTTATCAGCTCGGCGATCCCTTTCGTGAGCGCCGGTTCATCTCCGCGAGCCATTTCCACGCCGCGCTGCGCGAAGAGCTGGTTCGCGATAGTGAACACGCGGAGGGAGGTAACGTGGATAACCCGCTTAAGGCAGCGCTGGATACGCTGCGCGATACTCGCGGGCTGGTGCGCAGAGTGGTGGATTTCGGCGGTCTGGCTCCGGCCTCGTTTCGCGATGCGTTTCTCTCCCGCTACTCCCCGGTGAGTGCGCTGCTTTCCGCCGGGCCGCCGCGCTACCGAACCCGACAAATGCTCGCTCTGATTGACGCCGGCATTCTGGCGGTCGTCGGGCCGCGTATGCAGATCACCTGCGGCGTGGAAAGCGCTGCTTTTGAGCTCTCTTCCCCACAGGTAGAAGGGGCCGTGTGGCGCGTAGAGACGCTGCTGGACGCCAGGGTGCCGGGGCAGGATCTGACGCGGGATCTATCGCCGCTGACTCAGGCGCTGCGCCAGCGTGGTCTCTGGCAAAACTTCACCGTGGAAGATGCCGATACCCGCTTTCAGACCGGCGGCGTGGCGGTTACCCGCGCGCCATATCATCCCCTTAACCAGCAGGGGAAGGCGGTTCCCCAGCTTTACGTTATTGGTATTCCCAGCGAACACACGCGCTGGTTTATGTCCGCTGGCAGCAGCCGCCCGGGCTATTGGACTGATTTTATCTGCGATGCGGATGCCATTGCAGAACACATCTTAACGGCGCTACCCGCTGCCGATCTTAAGCAGGAATAAAGACGATGAAAAAAATGGCGTTACTGATGTTGGATTTTCTCAATGAGATAGTCCATCCCGATGGCGTATACGCGCAGATGGGTTACTACCAGCAGGTGCGGGAAAAAGGGGTGATTAAACAGGCTGCTCAGGCGCTGGCAGGGGCGCGTGCCGCTCATACTCCGGTGGTGCATGTGGTAGTTGGTTTTTCTGAAAACTACGTTGAATGCCCAACCGGCTCCGAGGTTTTTGATATCGCACGTCGCAACCGGCTTTTGCGTTTTGACACCTGGTCGACGGATATCGTCGAAGCGCTGGCACCGCTGCCGGAGGAGAGCATTGTCCGCAAGCATCGGGTTGATCCGTTTTACCAGACCAGCCTTGAATTGACGCTGCGAAGCATGGGCGTGGACACGCTGGTGCTGGCCGGTGTTTCTACCGAGTTTGTGGTGCTGGCGACGGCGATGAGCGCCCACGATCGCGGTTTTCACGTCGTAGTGCTGGAAGATGCCGTTGCGGCGGTGAATAACGTGAAACATCTGGCGGCTCTGGAGGTGATTGGCAGTACCGCTGAACGGCGAAAAACCGCCGATCTTTTCCCGGCTCGCCGGACGTTTAATGCCACTCAGGAGGCCCTCTGATGACAGAAGTTGCAACGACTCTGCTGCGCGGCGCGCGCCACCGCTGGAAAGTGTTGGGTATTGGCGTAGCGGCCAACGCCTGTTTCTCAATGGTGGTAGGAGGCTTGCCGGCGACGGCGGTCTTTATGCGTGCCGATTACAACATCAGCAATGCCGAGCTGGGGTTCGTGCTTGGGATGCTGGGATTGGGGATCGCGATTAGCGAGCTGCCCTGGGGGCTTTTGACCGACCGCTGGGGCGACCGCCCGATCCTGCTGACCGGCTTGTTAAGTACCGGCGCGATGTTGCTGCTGATGGCGGCCTTTGCCGCGCCGCATAACGGTTTTATTCCCGCATACGGCCTGCTTATTACCGGAGTGTTGTTTATCGGACTGCTTGGCAGCAGCGTAAACGGCTCCAGCGGCAGGGCGATCATGGCCTGGTTTCAGGAGGGGGAGCGCGGTCTGGCGATGAGTATCCGTCAGACCGCGGTACCGATGGGCTATGGGATTGGCGCGTTACTTCTCCCCTGGCTGGCGGCTACATGGGGGTTTGTAACGATGTTTATCGTCTCTGCGCTGCTGTGCGCCGTGGTGGGTTTTTATGCCTGGCTGTGGTTGCACGAGCCGGATCGCGTCGGGGGCAATACGGCTCAGGCTGCTACTGCGTCTGCCGTACCGGGCAAAGGGCCGCTGTACGATCCTGCCATCTGGAAAATCGTGCTGGCAATCGGCATTCTCTGCGGGCCGCAGTTCGCGCTGCTCACTTTCGGATCGGTCTTCCTGCACGACTTCGCCCATATCGACGTGGCCGTAGTGTCCGTGTGCCTGGCGGTTATCCAGGTTGGGGCGATGGTGTCGCGCATCTGGAGCGGACGCTGGACGGACAAAAATAAAAACCGTAAGCGTTATCTCAAAAGCTGCACGCTGATAAGCATTCTGGCTTTTGTGCTGCTGAGCGTGCTGGTAGGCATCTGGCCGACTCTGCCGCATCAGGGAGCAACCCTTGCCTTACTGGCGGCGCTATTTATCCTCTCCGGCGTGGTGGTCTCAGCCTGGCATGGCGTGGCCTATACCGAGCTGGCGTCAATGGCGGGGGCAAAACGCGCCGGAACAGCGCTGGCAATGGGCAACACCAGCGTGTTCGTGGTGATGTTTATCACTCCGATCGCTATCCCTTGGATGCAAACGCACTTTAGCTGGAGCAGCGTCTGGCTCGCCTCAGCGGCGTGTGCGGTTATTGCGCTCTGGTTTTTCCCGAAGGTGGAGAAAAAGCAGGAGAACGCAGCATGAGCGCGCATGTGACCAGTGGTAAATATTGCCCGATGCCGCAGCCTGAACTGCCGAACCGACAGTGGCCGACACGCGCGCTGCTCCACGCACCACGCTGGTGTAGCGTTGATCTGCGCGACGGCAACCAGGCGCTGCCGGAGCCAATGAACCCTCAGCAAAAGCGGGCACTTTATCAGCAGTTGGTAGCGATGGGCTACAAAGAGATTGAAGTAGGTTTTCCCGCCGCCTCGGAAACCGACTACCAGTTTGTACGAACCCTGATAGACGACGGGTTGATCCCCGATGACGTACGCATCCAGGTGCTGACGCAGGCGCGAGAAAACCTTATCGCCGACACCGTTGCCGCCCTGAGTGGGGTAAAAGAGGCGGTGGTGCATCTCTATAACTCTACGTCGTTACAGCAGCGCGAGCAGGTCTTTAATCTCAGCCGCGCTGGGGTGATCGAACTGGCGCTACAGGGCGTGCGCTGGCTGCTGGAGGAGATGGCAAAGGTGGAGCAAAATTGGGTGCTGGAGTACTCCCCGGAGAGTTTTACTGCCACCGAGATGGATTTTGCGCTGGAGATTTGCAACGCGGTTATCGACCTGTGGGTGGGGAAGACGGGGCGGGAGGTGATCATCAACCTGCCTGCAACCGTCGAGCTGGCTTCGCCAAACGTCTATGCCGACCAGATTGAATGGATCTCAGGTAAGCTTCGCCACCGCCAGAAGGTGACGCTTTGCGTGCATCCTCATAACGATCGCGGTTGCGCGGTGGCGGCAGCGGAAATGGCGTTGCTTGCGGGCGCTGAACGTGTAGAAGGCACACTGTTTGGCAACGGCGAACGTACCGGCAATGTCGATCTGGTCACGCTGGGGTTAAACCTGTTGGTGCAGGGCGTCGATCCGCTGATTGATTTCAGCCAGCTTCCGCAGGTGGTGAATGTCTATGAGTCGGCGACGGGAATGACGGTGCCGCCGCGCCATCCCTACGCCGGAAGCCTGGTATTCACCGCCTTTTCCGGTTCGCATCAGGATGCGATCCGCAAATCAATGGAGCTGCAAAAATACCGCACCCGTTGGGATGTGCCCTATTTACCCCTCGACCCGCACGATATTGGCCGTAGCTACGAAGGGATCATCCGCATCAATGGTCAGTCGGGCAAAGGAGGACTAGGCTACCTGCTGGATTATTACTACGGCATTCGCCCGCCGCGCCCGCTGCTTATTCGGTTTCAGCAGCACATACAGACGCTGGCGGACGCCAGTAACCAGGAGCTGGAGCACGCGTTTCTGCACCAGCAATTTCACGCGTTTTTTGCGACCTGTGACAGTATCAGCGAAGCGCATCCCGGCGGTACGCCCGCAGAATTTCACCCCCAGTGGGATAGCCATCGGCTGGGAGCATCACAGGTGATGAGCTATGTCTGGGGAACGTGGCAGGGCGAACTGGTATACGGTATCGGGCTGGATATTAGTGAAGAGAAAAGCCGCCACCGTGCCTGGGGGCAGCTGTTGCGCTCGCTGCCGGTGAGCGTGATCAGCGTGCCGCTGTAACACACTTGCGCCGCACAAGCTTCATGCGGCGCGAGTTTTTAGCGCTTCTCCCACCCGTTCGCCTGCGCCGTAAACCCTAACGCCTGCATAAACACCGCCATCACGCCGCGATCCTCTACGCCCACGTCGGCCATCCACCAGGAGGTCACGCTCGGGTTTTCACGGATCACCTCTTCAATTAAATACTGCCCGACCCCACGGCGGCGGGTCACGTCGCGCACGCGAAGCGAGTCCAGCGCGCCTTCCGTACCGCTCAGCGTTACGCGAACGGCGGCCAGCAGGCGCTCGTTAAAGCGCGCGGCATAAATGCGGCGGTTCTCATCGACGGCCAACGACGAAGGGGAATATTCCGGCCAGATCTTGCCCAGGTCGATATGATCCTGTTCGCTAAAGGTCACCAGACGAACGATTGTCAGTTTCATTAGCTGCTTGTCCAAATCAAAAAAAGTAGGGCCAGTGTACTCAATTTATTTGCTCAGGCGCGTTCTCTTTTTATTCCCGTTTGCCAGGTGATTCGTTTTTTAGCGGCGACATGGGCAGTTCGAAAACACATGGATTGAAAAATAAGCAGGATTTTAACCTGAAGGGCAGTGATTTATTCCGCGCATTGTACCGTTATTTTATGCTGCAAAACGCGCTTTTATTTGTTTATCTCTGCCTGAATTCAGAATATTATCTTTCCTTAATCTCCTGAAAAATAGAGATATTAGTCTGGTTTTTGATAAAAAACCGCGCTAAACCCTTAAAGGCACTGGTAAAAATAGCGTTGTTCATTAAAAGTACAGAATGCTTTTTAACCATAATAAAACAAAATATAAACATCACTTCACGAATGGGGATTCTGAGATGAAAAGGAACGCGAAGACGTTAATCGCGGGGATGGTCGCACTGTCGATCTCGCATACCGCTATGGCGGAGGACATTAAAGTTGCGGTAGTGGGTGCGATGTCCGGTCCTGTTGCCCAGTGGGGTGACATGGAGTTCAACGGTGCGCGCCAGGCCATAAAAGACATCAACGCTAAGGGCGGCATCAAAGGCGACAAGCTGGTGGGCGTGGAATATGACGACGCCTGCGATCCGAAACAGGCCGTCGCGGTCGCCAACAAAATCGTTAACGATGGCATCCAGTATGTCATTGGCCACCTCTGCTCGTCCTCCACGCAGCCCGCGTCCGACATCTACGAGGACGAAGGCATTCTGATGATCACCCCGGGCGCCACCAACCCGGAGCTGACCCAGCGCGGCTATCAGCACATCATGCGTACCGCCGGCCTGGACTCTTCTCAGGGACCGACCGCCGCCAAATATATCCTCGAGACCGTTAAGCCACAGCGTATCGCCATCATTCATGACAAGCAGCAGTACGGCGAAGGTCTGGCGCGCTCCGTGCAGGACGGCCTGAAAAAAGGCGGCGCGAACATCGTCTTCTTCGACGGCATTACCGCCGGTGAAAAAGACTTCTCCGCGCTGATCGCCCGCCTGCAAAAAGAGAATATCGACTTCGTCTACTACGGCGGCTACTACCCGGAAATGGGCCAGATGCTGCGCCAGGCGCGCGCCACCGGCCTGAAAACCCAGTTTATGGGGCCAGAGGGGGTGGGCAATGCCTCTCTGTCCAACATCGCGGGGGATTCTGCCGAAGGTATGCTGGTCACTATGCCAAAACGCTATGACCAGGATCCGGCCAACAAAGCTATCGTGGATGCGCTCAAGGCACAGAAGAAAGATCCGAGCGGTCCGTACGTCTGGATCACCTACGCGGCCGTGCAGTCTCTGGCAACGGCAATGGACCGTACCGGCAGCAAAGAACCGCTGGATCTGGTGAAAGATTTAAAAGCACACGGGGCGAACACCGTGATTGGGCCGCTGAACTGGGATGAGAAAGGCGATCTGAAGGGATTTGAATTTGGTGTCTTTAAGTGGCACGCCGACGGGTCTTCCTCGGTCGCCAAATAATTATCCCACCGCCCGGCTCTCCGGGCGGGTATAAAAAGGTTTGCATATGTCCGAGCAGTTTCTCTACTTTTTGCAGCAGATGTTTAACGGCGTCACGCTGGGAAGCACCTACGCGCTGATAGCCATCGGCTATACGATGGTTTACGGCATTATCGGCATGATCAACTTCGCCCACGGCGAGGTGTACATGATCGGTAGCTACGTCTCCTTTATGATCATCGCCGCGCTGATGATGATGGGCATCGACAGCAGCTGGCTGCTGGTGGCCGCCGGGTTTGTCGGCGCGATTGTGATCGCCAGCGCCTACGGCTGGAGCATTGAGCGCGTGGCCTACCGGCCGGTGCGCAGCTCCAAGCGTCTTATTGCGCTGATTTCCGCGATTGGTATGTCGATCTTCCTGCAAAACTACGTCAGCCTGACCGAAGGCTCGCGCGACGTGGCGCTGCCAAGCCTGTTTAACGGCCAGTGGATTGTGGGAGCCAGCGAAAACTTCTCTGCCTCTGTCACCACCATGCAGCTGGTTATCTGGGTTGTCACCTTCCTGGCGATGCTGGCCCTGACCGTTTTCATCCGCTACTCCCGCATGGGACGCGCCTGCCGCGCCTGCGCGGAAGATCTGAAGATGGCGAGTCTGCTCGGCATCAACACCGACCGCGTCATCGCTCTGACCTTCGTGATTGGTGCCGCAATGGCGGCGGTGGCGGGGGTTCTGCTCGGCCAGTTCTACGGCGTAATTAACCCGTACATCGGCTTTATGGCCGGGATGAAAGCCTTCACCGCGGCGGTACTGGGCGGTATCGGCAGCATTCCGGGCGCGATGATCGGCGGCCTGATCCTGGGCGTGGCGGAGGCGCTCTCCTCGGCGTACCTGAGCACCGAATATAAAGACGTGGTGTCGTTTGCCCTGCTGATTCTGGTTCTGCTGGTGATGCCTACCGGTATTCTGGGCCGTCCGGAGGTAGAGAAAGTATGAAACCGATGCATTTTGCTATGGCGTTGCTCTCTGCCGCCATGTTCTTCGTACTGGCGGGCGTCTTTATGGGCGTCCAGTTAGGGCTGGACGGCACGAAACTGGTGGTCGATACCGCCCCTGACATCCGCTGGCAGTGGGTGTTTATCGGCACCGCCGTGGTGTTTCTGTTCCAGCTGTTGCGTCCGCTGTTCCAGAAGACGCTGAAAAACGTCTCCGGGCCGAAGTTCGTTCTGCCGGCAATCGACGGTACCACGGTAAAGCAGAAGCTGTTCCTCGTGGCGCTGCTGGTGGCTGCCGTGGCGTGGCCGTTTATGGTGTCGCGCGGCACGGTGGACATCGCCACCCTGACCATGATTTATGTGATCCTCGGCCTCGGTCTGAACGTGGTGGTGGGGCTGTCCGGCCTGCTGGTGCTGGGCTACGGCGGTTTCTACGCTATCGGCGCGTACACCTTCGCGCTGCTGAACCACTATTACGGCCTCGGCTTCTGGACCTGTCTGCCGCTGGCGGGGCTGGTCTCTGCCGCCGCAGGCTTCCTGCTCGGCTTCCCGGTGCTGCGCCTGCGCGGTGACTACCTGGCGATTGTGACCTTAGGCTTCGGTGAAATCGTCCGTATCCTGCTGCTCAACAACACCGAAGTGACCGGCGGGCCGAACGGCATCAGCCAGATCCCGAAGCCGACCTTCTTCGGCCTGGAGTTCAGCCGTACCGCCCGCGAAGGCGGCTGGGATACCTTCAGCAACTTCTTCGGCATCAAATATGACCCGTCCGACCGCGTGATCTGGCTCTACCTGGTGGCGCTGCTGCTGGTGGTCATTACCCTGTTCGTGATCAACCGCCTGCTGCGCATGCCGCTGGGCGCGCGTGGGAAGCGCTGCGCGAAGATGAAATCGCCTGCCGCTCTCTGGGCCTGAACCCGACCCGCATCAAGCTGACCGCGTTTACCATCAGCGCCGCGTTTGCCGGTTTCGCCGGCACGCTGTTCGCCGCGCGCCAGGGCTTCGTCAGCCCCGAGTCGTTCACCTTTGCCGAATCGGCCTTTGTGCTGGCGATTGTGGTACTCGGCGGGATGGGCTCGCAGTTCGCCGTGATCCTCGCGGCCATCCTGCTGGTGGTCTCCCGCGAGCTGATGCGCGACTTTAACGAATACAGCATGCTGATGCTGGGTGGTTTGATGGTGCTGATGATGATCTGGCGTCCGCAGGGTCTGCTGCCGATGACGCGTCCACAGCTGAAGCTTAAGCGTGCGGAAGCGAAAGGAGAGCAGGCATGAGTCAGTCATTATTATCCGTTAACGGTCTGATGATGCGTTTTGGCGGCCTGCTGGCGGTCAACAACGTGAACCTGGATCTGCATAAAAAAGAGATCGTCTCCCTGATTGGCCCGAACGGCGCGGGGAAAACCACGGTCTTCAACTGCCTGACCGGTTTCTACAAGCCGACGGGCGGCACCATCATGCTGCGCGACCAGCACCTGGAAGGGCTGCCGGGCCAGCAGATTGCCCGCATGGGCGTGGTGCGTACCTTCCAGCACGTGCGGCTGTTCCGCGAGATGACGGTGATTGAGAACCTGCTGGTGGCACAGCATCAGCAGCTCAAAACCGGCCTGTTCTCCGGCCTGCTGAAAACCCCGGCCTTCCGCCGCACGCAGGAGGAGGCGCTCGATCGCGCCGCCACCTGGCTCGACCGTATCGGCCTGCTCCAGCACGCCAACCGTCAGGCGAGCAACCTGGCCTATGGCGACCAGCGTAGGCTGGAGATCGTACGCTGCATGGTGACCCAGCCGGAGATCCTGATGCTCGACGAACCGGCGGCGGGCCTCAACCCGAAAGAGACCAAAGAGCTGGACGAGCTGATTGCCGAGCTGCGCGATCATCACGACACCACCATCCTGCTGATTGAGCACGACATGAAGCTGGTGATGGGCATTTCGGACCGTATCTACGTGGTAAACCAGGGCACGCCGCTGGCAAACGGCACGCCGGAAGAGATCCGCAACAACCCGGACGTGATCCGCGCATACCTTGGTGAGGCATAAGATGGAAAAAGCGATGTTAACGTTCGACAAGGTCAATGCGCACTACGGCAAGATCCAGGCGCTGCACGACGTCAGCCTGCACATCAATCAGGGTGAAATCGTCACCCTGATTGGCGCCAATGGCGCGGGAAAAACCACGCTGCTCGGCACCCTGTGCGGCGACCCGCGCGCCACCAGCGGGCGGATTGTGTTTGATGGCAAAGACATTACCGACTGGCAGACCGCCAAAATTATGCGTGAAGCGGTGGCGATTGTCCCGGAAGGGCGCCGCGTCTTCTCGCGCATGACGGTGGAAGAGAACCTGGCGATGGGCGGCTTTTTTGCTGATCGCGACCAGTATCACACCCGCATAAAATGGGTGTACGAACTCTTCCCGCGCCTGTGGGAACGCCGCATCCAGCGTGCGGGCACCATGTCCGGCGGTGAACAGCAGATGCTGGCGATTGGCCGCGCGCTGATGAGCCAGCCGCGCCTGCTGCTGCTGGACGAACCGTCGCTCGGTCTTGCGCCGATCATCATCCAGCAGATTTTCGACACCATTGAGCAACTGCGCAAAGAGGGGATGACCATCTTCCTCGTCGAGCAGAACGCCAACCAGGCGCTGAAGCTCGCCGATCGCGGCTACGTGCTGGAGAATGGTCGCGTGGTGCTCGAGGATACCGGCGATGCGCTGCTGGCGAACGAAGCGGTGCGGAGCGCGTACCTGGGCGGCTGAGCCGTCTGTAGTGCCCGGTGGCGCTACGCTTACCGGGCCTACGGATACCCTCCAGGCCGGGTAAGGCGCAGCCGCCACCCGGCTTTTTTCATATTAACCCCTTCACACAACCATCATCCCCCTGACGCCTGGCCGTCATTTATCTGTAAACAAACAGTTATTTTTCTGTCATTCGAGCATGTCATGTTACCTCGCGAGCACAAAACGCGTGATATCGCGCATCCGGCATAATAAGAGAGATGACAATGACATCGTTACGACACACGGCTTTGGGTCTGGCAATCGGTCTGGCTTTTGCGACGAACGCAATGGCCGTGACCACCATTCCGTTCTGGCATTCCATGGAAGGGGAGTTGGGTAAAGAGGTTGACTCCCTGGCGCAGCGTTTCAACGACACCCACCAGGATTACAAAATTGTGCCGGTGTACAAAGGCAACTACGAGCAGAGCCTGAGCGCGGGCATCGCCGCCTTCCGTACCGGCAACGCGCCTGCGCTGTTGCAGGTGTATGAAGTCGGCACCGCGACCATGATGGCCTCGAAAGCCATCAAGCCGGTCTACGAAGTGTTCAAAGACGCGGGCATCAACTTTGACGAATCCCAGTTCGTGCCGACCGTCTCCGGTTACTACACCGATTCCAAAACCGGCCACCTGCTGTCCCAGCCGTTTAACAGCTCCACGCCGGTGCTGTACTACAACAAAGATGCCTTCAAAAAAGCGGGCCTGGATCCGGAGCAGCCGCCAAAAACCTGGCAGGATCTGGCCGAGTACACCGCGAAGCTGAAAGCGGCGGGCATGAAGTGCGGCTACGCCAGCGGCTGGCAGGGCTGGATCCAGATTGAGAACTTCAGCGCCTGGCACGGCCTGCCGGTTGCCACCAAAAACAACGGCTTCGACGGCACCGACGCGGTTCTGGAGTTCAACAAGCCGGAGCAGGTGAAGCACATCGCGCTGCTGGCGGATCTGAACAAGAAGGGCGACTTCAGCTACTTCGGGCGTAAAGACGAATCCACCGAGAAGTTCTACAACGGCGACTGCGCCATTACCACCGCGTCTTCCGGCTCGCTGGCGGATATCCGTCACTACGCCAAATTCAACTACGGCGTGGGCATGATGCCGTACGACGCCGACGTAAAAGGCGCGCCGCAGAACGCTATCATCGGCGGGGCCAGCCTGTGGGTGATGCAGGGTAAAGAGAGCGGCACCTATAAGGGCGTGGCCGAGTTCCTCGACTTCCTGGCGAAGCCGGAAAACGCGGCTGAATGGCATCAGAAAACCGGCTATCTGCCGATCACCAAGGCCGCGTACGACCTGACCCGCGAGCAGGGCTTCTACAGCAAAAACCCGGGCGCGGATATCGCGACGCGTCAGATGCTGAATAAGCCGCCGCTGCCGTTTACCAAAGGCCTGCGTCTGGGCAACATGCCGCAGATCCGCACCATCGTGGATGAAGAGCTGGAAAGCGTGTGGACCGGGAAGAAAACCCCGCAGCAGGCGCTGGACTCTGCGGTAGAGCGCGGCAATCAGCTGCTGCGCCGCTTTGAGCAGTCGACGAAATCGTAATCTGTGATTCGCCCGGTGGCGCTGCGCTTACCGGGCCTACGACGTGCCCCATCCAGGCCGGGTAAGGCGTAGCCGCCACCCGGCATTGTTCAGGAATCAAATCTCCATGTCCTCATCCCGTCCGGTGTTTCGCTCCCGCTGGCTGCCGTACCTGTTGGTCGCGCCTCAGCTGGTCATCACCGTTATCTTCTTCATCTGGCCTGCGGGCGAAGCGCTGTGGTACTCGGTACAAAGCGTCGATCCGTTCGGGCTGTCCAGCCAGTTCGTTGGGCTGGACAACTTTACGGCGCTGTTCCACGACAGCTATTACCTGGACTCCTTCTGGACGACGATCAGGTTCAGCGCGCTGGTGACCGTGAGCGGCCTTGTCGCGTCGCTGTTTTTCGCCGCGCTGGTGGATTACGTGGTGCGCGGCAGCCGCCTGTATCAGACCCTGATGCTGCTGCCTTACGCCGTGGCCCCCGCCGTGGCTGCCGTACTGTGGATCTTCCTGTTTAACCCCGGACGCGGGCTGATTACCCATTTTCTGGCGGAATTCGGCTATGACTGGAACCACGCTCAGAACAGCGGTCAGGCGATGTTCCTCGTGGTGTTCGCCTCGGTGTGGAAGCAGATCAGCTATAACTTCCTGTTCTTCTTCGCCGCGCTGCAATCCATTCCGCGTTCGCTGGTGGAGGCCGCCGCCATCGACGGCGCAGGGCCGGTGCGCCGCTTCTTCAGGCTGTCGCTGCCGCTGATCGCCCCGGTCAGCTTCTTCCTGCTGGTGGTTAACCTGGTGTACGCCTTCTTCGATACCTTCCCGGTGATCGACGCCGCCACTGCGGGCGGTCCGGTGCAGGCGACCACCACGCTCATCTACAAGATCTACCGCGAAGGGTTTGCCGGACTCGATCTCTCGGCCTCTGCCGCGCAGTCCGTCGTGCTGATGTTCCTCGTCATCATCCTCACGGTAGTGCAGTTCCGCTATGTCGAAAGTAAGGTGCGCTACCAATGATTGAGAACCGTCGCGGGCTGACGATTTTCAGCCATACCCTGCTGATCCTGGGTATCCTCGTTATCCTGTTCCCGCTGTACGTGGCCTTTGTCGCCGCCACGCTGGACACCAAAGCGGTGTTCGACACGCCGATGACCCTGATCCCGGGCGGGCACCTTTTCGAAAACATGAAGACCATCTGGACCCAGGGCGTGGGCGCCAACAGTGCGCCGTTCTGGCTGATGATGCTCAACAGCTTCATCATGGCGTTCGGCATTACGGTGGGCAAAATCACGGTGTCGATGCTCTCGGCCTTCGCCATCGTCTGGTTCCGCTTTCCGCTGCGTAACCTGTTCTTCTGGATGATTTTCATCACCCTGATGCTGCCGGTGGAGGTGCGTATCTTCCCGACCGTGGAGGTGATCGCCAACCTGAAGATGCTGGACAGCTACGCGGGCTTAACCCTGCCGCTGATGGCCTCGGCGACCGCCACCTTCCTGTTCCGCCAGTTCTTTATGACCCTGCCGGACGAGCTGATTGAGGCCGCGCGCATCGACGGTGCCTCCCCGATGCGCTTCTTCCGCGACATCGTGCTGCCGCTGTCGAAAACCAACCTCGCGGCGCTGTTTGTGATCACCTTTATCTACGGCTGGAACCAGTACCTGTGGCCGCTGCTGATCGTTCAGGACGTTAACCTCGGCACCGCCGTGGCGGGCATCAAAGGCATGATCGCCACCGGTGAAGGCACCACCCTCTGGAACCAGGTGATGGCGGCGATGCTGCTCACCCTAATCCCACCCGTAGTCATTGTTTTAGCCATGCAGCGCGCGTTTGTCCGCGGCCTGGTCGATAGCGAGAAATAAGATGGCAGGTTTAAAACTTCAGGCAGTTACCAAAAGCTGGGACGGTAAAACCCAGGTCATTCAGCCGCTGACGCTCGACGTGGCGGACGGCGAATTTATCGTGATGGTCGGCCCGTCCGGCTGCGGGAAGTCCACGCTGCTGCGCATGGTGGCGGGGCTGGAGCGCGTCACGTCCGGGGATATCTGGATTGACCGCCAGCGCGTCACCGAGATGGAGCCAAAAGATCGCGGCATCGCGATGGTGTTCCAGAACTATGCCCTCTATCCGCACATGAGCGTGGAAGAGAACATGGCCTGGGGGCTGAAAATTCGCGGGATGGGCAAAGGCCATATCGCCGAGCGCGTAAAAGAAGCCGCGCGCATTCTGGAACTTGACGGCCTGCTTAAGCGCCGCCCGCGCGAGCTCTCCGGCGGCCAGCGCCAGCGCGTGGCGATGGGGCGCGCCATCGTGCGCGACCCTGCGGTATTCCTGTTCGACGAACCGCTCTCGAATCTCGACGCCAAGCTGCGCGTGCAGATGCGCCTTGAGCTACAGCAGCTGCATCGCCGTCTGAAAACCACGTCCCTCTATGTCACCCACGATCAGGTCGAAGCCATGACCCTCGCCCAGCGCGTGATGGTGATGAACAAAGGCATTGCCGAGCAGATTGGCACGCCGGTGGAGGTCTACGAAAAACCGGCCAGCCGTTTTGTGGCGAGCTTTATCGGCAGCCCGGCGATGAACCTGCTGGACGGGCGGATCAATGCTGCGGGAACCCACTTTGAACTGGAAAGCGGGATGGCGTTACCGATCAACTGGTACTATCGTGGGTACGCCGGGCGTAAGATGACGCTCGGCATCCGCCCGGAGCATATTGGCTTAACGTCTCAGGCGGACGGCGGCGTGCCGCTGGTGATGGACACGCTGGAGATGCTGGGCGCCGATAACCTGGCGCACGGGCGCTGGGGCGAGCAAAAGCTGGTGGTGCGCCTGCCGCATCAGGAGCGCCCGAAGGCAGGCAGCACGCTGTGGCTGCATGTGCCGGAAAATCACCTGCACTTATTTGACGGTGAAACAGGACAACGAGTATGAGCAACTGGCCTTACCCCCACATCGTCGCCCACCGTGGCGGCGGTAAACTGGCGCCGGAGAACACCCTGGCGGCGATTGACGCTGGCGCACGCTACGGCCACACGATGATCGAGTTCGACGCCAAGCTGTCGAAGGACGGCGAAATTTTCCTGCTGCATGACGACAACCTCGAACGCACCAGCAACGGCTGGGGCGTGGCGGGCGAACTGCCGTGGCGCGATCTGCTGAAGGTGGACGCCGGAAGCTGGTTCAGCGGTGATTTCAAAGGCGAGCCGCTGCCGCTACTGGCGGAGGTGGCGGACCGGTGTCGTCAACACGGCATGATGGCTAACATCGAAATCAAACCGACCACCGGCACCGGGCCGCTGACGGGCAAAGTGATTGCGCTGGCCGCGCGTGAGCTGTGGGAAGGCATGACGCCGCCGTTGCTCTCCTCGTTTGACATCGACGCGCTGGAAGCCGCACAGGCGGCTGTGCCTGAACTGCCGCGCGGGCTGCTGCTGGACGAGTGGCGTGAGGACTGGCGCGAACTGACGGGCCGCTTAGGCTGCGTCTCTATCCATCTGAACCATAAGCTGCTGGATGCGGCGCGGGTCAAAATGCTGAAAGACGCAGGTCTGCATATCCTGGTCTACACCGTCAACAAACCCCAGCGTGCAGCCGAACTGCTGCGCTGGGGTGTAGACAGCATCTGTACCGATGCGATTGACAAGATCGGGCCAGACTTTATTTATTAAGCATGCTGCCGTTCTGCTGGGTCGGCAGCATATGCTGCTGACCGCTGCTTTGCGACATCCCGCCCCCTAACATCCCGCCGTTTGGGTTTTGCAGCGGCTGCTCGCGCATCTGGCCCTGCTGGACGCGCTGGGTGTTAGCGTTCATCTGGTTTTGCAGGTGCTGCTGCTGCACCTGGGTCTGCGTCTTTAACTGCTGGTTGAGCATCCCTTTCTGCTGTTGTTGCTGGCTCATCATCTCCGTCTGCATACGCTGCTGGCTCGGAATGACGTAGCCCGGCTGGTTCGGGTTGTTCAGGGTGTTAATGGGCTGTGCGAGCGCGGCGAACGGGAGCAGCGCGGTCAGGATCAGGAATCGTTTCATGGTTATCTCCTCCTTTGAGGCTTCTCTTAAGTTTACCCCTAAACCAGCATAACGATGATTTTTTAAGAGTTGTGAACCAGGCTTAAGCGGGGAATATGGACCCCTTCACCTGGAGAACAATAATGATGAAACCAACCTTTTTGCGCTGGGTCGCCCTCGCTGCGCTGATGGCAGGCGGCACATTTACCGTTGCGGCCAACCCGCCCGCCGCTCCTCCGGTCTCTTACGGCGTGGAGGAGGATGTTTTTCACCCCGTGCGGGCCACGCACGGCATGGTGGCCTCGGTTGACGCGCTGGCAACCCAGGTAGGCGTCGATATTCTTAAGCAGGGCGGTAACGCGGTGGACGCGGCGGTCGCGGTCGGGTACGCGCTGGCGGTAACGCACCCGCAGGCGGGGAACCTGGGCGGCGGCGGGTTTATGATGCTGCGCACCAAAGACGGTAAAACCACGGCCATCGACTTCCGTGAGATGGCGCCGAATCAGGCCTCCCGCGATATGTTCCTCGACGATCAGGGCAACCCGGACAGCAAAAAATCCCTGACGTCGCACCTTGCGTCCGGCACGCCTGGCACCGTTGCGGGCTTCTCGCTGGCGCTGGAAAAATACGGCACGCTGCCGCTGAACAAGGTGGTGCAGCCTGCTATCAAGCTGGCGCGTGACGGCTTTGCGGTGAACGATGCGCTGGCGGACGACCTCAAAACTTACGGCAGTGAAGTGATTCCGAATCACGAAAACAGCAAGGCGATTTTCTGGAAAGACGGTGAGCCGCTGAAGAAGGGCGATAAGCTTGTGCAGAAAAACCTCGCCAAAAGCCTGGAGCTGATTGCGGAAAACGGTCCTGACGCCTTCTATAAAGGGGCGATTGCCGATCAGATTGCCGATGAAATGCAGAAGAACGGCGGGCTCATCACCAAAGCGGACCTGGCAGAATACAAGGCGGTGGAGCGCGAGCCGATTAGCGGCACCTATCGCGGGTACGAAGTCTTCTCCATGCCGCCGCCGTCCTCCGGTGGCATTCACATTGTGCAGATCCTCAACATTCTTGAAAACTTTGATATGCACAAGTTCGGCTTCGGCAGCGCGGACGCCATGCAGGTGATGGCGGAAGCGGAAAAGCGCGCCTACGCCGATCGCTCGGAATACCTTGGCGATCCGGATTTCGTGAAGGTGCCGTGGCAGGCGCTGACCAACAAAGCGTATGCCAAATCGATTGCCGACGAGATCGACATCAACAAGGCGAAGCCGTCCAGCGAGATCCGCCCCGGCAAGCTGGCACCGTATGAAAGTAACCAGACCACGCATTTCTCGGTGGTGGATAAAGACGGTAACGCGGTGGCGGTGACCTATACGCTGAACACCACTTTCGGCACCGGGATCGTAGCGGGCAACAGCGGCATTTTGCTGAATAACGAGATGGATGATTTCTCGGCCAAGCCGGGCGTGCCGAACGTGTACGGGCTGGTCGGCGGGGATGCTAACGCCGTGGGGCCGAAGAAGCGTCCGCTGTCGTCCATGTCGCCAACCATCGTGGTGAAGGACGGTAAAACCTGGCTGGTGACCGGCAGCCCTGGCGGGAGCCGCATCATTACCACCGTGCTACAGATGGTAGTGAACAGCATCGATTTTGGCATGAACGTCGCCGAGGCGACCAATGCGCCGCGTTTCCATCATCAGTGGCTGCCGGATGAACTGCGCGTCGAGAAGGGCTTTAGCCCGGACACGATAAAACTGCTTGAGCAGCGCGGACAAAAGGTGGCGGTGAAAGAGGCGATGGGCAGCACCCAGAGCATTATGGTCGGGCCGGACGGGGCGCTGTTTGGCGCGTCGGACCCGCGTTCGGTAGATGATTTAACGGCGGGGTATTGATGTTTAGCCGGGTGGCGGCTTCGCCTTACCCGGCAACAAACTACTTCATTCGCGCCATATAATACGCATCCACGTACTCACCGTTGCGCAGGCCGTAGCGCTTGCCGGTGCCTTCAATTTCGAATCCGTGCTTTTTGTACACCGCGATTGCCGGTTCGTTATCCACAAACACCGTTAACTCAATGCGGTCGACGCGCAGCCAGTTGTCGCACATATCGATCATGGTACGCATCAGGGCGCTGGCGACGCCCCGGTTTTGCCACTGCGCACCCACACAAATTCCGAAATCGGCAACGTGGCTGCGACGTGGGCGCTGGGCTACGGCAATGCACAGGTGCCCGGCGACGGTCCCGTCGATGCAGGCGACCAGCTGTTTAATGCCTGGCTGATCGGTTAGCCGCTCCTGCCACATCTGCTCTGAGGGATGAGGAACCTGTAGCGTGTTGTGGTACACCTCCGGCTGGGCGTGGATCTGACGAATGGCGTCGTAATCTTTCGGTTCCGCATGGCGTATCACTATCTCACTCATTCCTTGTTCCTCAGTCGGTTAAAAATCCCTTCCAACATCATTGACTTTAAAATCTGAGTCAATCGCTATTTTTTGCAAAAAGTGTTGGACAAGTGCGAATGAGAATGATTATTATTGCTCTGCATTCAGGAAGACCTCCTACGGGAACCTGAAAGCACGACATTGCTCACATTGCTTCCAGTATTACTTTAGCCAGCTTCTCGCTGGCTTTTTTTTTGTTATGGTTAAACCCAGTAACCTTAAAAAGGACTGAGCCATGACACTACATTGCGCATTTATTGGATTTGGCAAAAGCACCACGCGTTACCACCTTCCGTATGTTCTCAACCGTAAAGACACCTGGCATGTAGCCCATATCTACCGTCGCAGCGCGAAGCCGGAAGAGCAGTCTCCGCAGTATTCCCACATTCACTTCACCAGCGATCTCGATGAAGTGCTTAACGATCCGCAGGTAAAGCTGGTGATCGTCTGCACTCACGCCGACAGTCACTTCGACTACGCGAAACGCGCGCTCGAAGCGGGCAAGAATGTACTGGTGGAAAAACCGTTCACCCCAACGCTTGCCGAAGCCAAGGCGCTGTTCGCGCTGGCGAAAAGCAAAGGTCTGACCGTCACCCCGTACCAGAACCGTCGCTTTGACAGCTGCTTCCTGACGGCGAAAAAGGCGATCGAGAGCGGCAAGCTTGGCGATATTGTGGAGATAGAAAGCCACTTCGATTACTACCGTCCGGTGGCAGAAACCAAACCCGGCCTGCCGCAGGACGGCTCGTTCTACGGTCTGGGCGTACACACCATGGACCAGATCATCTCCCTGTTTGGCCGCCCGGACCACGTGGCGTACGATATCCGCAGCCTGCGCAATAAAGCGAACCCGGACGATACCTTCGAGGCGCAGCTGTTTTACGGCGACCTTAAGGCCATCGTTAAAACCAGCCATCTGGTGAAAATCGACTACCCGAAATTTATCGTTCACGGCACGAAGGGCTCGTTCATCCGGTACGGCATCGACCAGCAGGAGACCAGCCTGAAGGCCAACATCATGCCGGGCGAACCGGGCTTTGCGGCGGACGATGCCGTGGGCGTGCTGGAGTACGTGAACGATGAGGGCGTGACGGTCAGAGAAGAGCTCAAACCGGAAACCGGCGACTATGGCCGCGTCTACGATGCGCTGTATGAAACCCTCACCAACGGCACGCCGAATTACGTCAAGGAATCTGACGTTCTCACTAACCTGGAAATCCTTGAACGGGCATTCGAACAGGCTTCTCCTGCCACGGTAACCCTCGCCAGATAAGCAAAAACGACTCCTCTGCGGTTGTTCATAATTTTTGAACAGAGGAGTCAATTTTCACCCTCTATGATCCCGGACGGTTTGCGTCCACACTTACTCCATCGAAACGAACTGAGGGTGAAAACAATGATCTACTTACGCAAAGCAAACGAACGCGGTCACGCAAATCATGGCTGGCTGGACTCATGGCATTCATTCTCGTTTGCCGACTATTACGATCCGAACTTCATGGGCTTCTCCGCGCTCCGCGTCATTAACGACGACGTGATTGACGCAGGCCAGGGCTTCGGTACCCACCCGCACAAGGACATGGAAATCCTGACCTATGTGCTGGAAGGGGCGGTTGAGCACCAGGACAGCATGGGCAACAAAGAGCAGGTGCCGGCGGGTGAGTTCCAGATCATGAGCGCGGGTACCGGGGTGCGTCACTCTGAGTACAACCCGAGCAAAACGGAAAAACTGCACCTGTATCAAATCTGGATCATTCCAGAAGAGACCGGCATCACGCCACGCTACGAGCAGCGCCGCTTCGACGCGAAACAGGGCAAACAGCTGGTGCTGTCCCCGGATGCGCGTGAAGGTTCCCTGAAGGTGCACCAGGATATGGAACTGTACCGCTGGGCGCTGGCGAAAGACGAACAGTCTGTCCATCAGATTGCCGCCAACCGCCGCGTCTGGATCCAGGTGGTGAAAGGGGAAGTGTCTATTAACGGCACGAAAGCCACAACCGCCGATGGCCTGGCTATCTGGGACGAGCAGGCGCTCTCCGTGCACGCCGACAGCGAAAGCGAAATCCTGCTGTTTGACCTGCCGCCGGTCTAAATAATTTCTCAACCTTCCCTTTAAACGGGGAAGGTTGAGCTTTGTCCGTGATAAACTGAGCAAATCTCTCACTTCAAGATTTCTCAGGACGATGAAAAAGAAACGCCCCGTACTTCAGGATGTCGCCGATCGCGTCGGTGTGACCAAAATGACGGTCAGCCGTTTTTTACGTAACCCGGAACAGGTTTCCGTGGCGTTGCGTGGCAAGATTGCCGCCGCCCTTGATGAACTGGGTTATATCCCCAACCGCGCACCCGATATTCTCTCCAATGCGACCAGCCGTGCGGTGGGCGTCCTGCTTCCTTCCTTAACCAACCAGGTTTTCGCCGAAGTGCTGCGCGGTATCGAAAGCGTTACCGATGCGTTTGGCTACCAGACCATGCTCGCTCACTATGGTTACAAGCCGGAACTGGAAGAGGAACGCCTTGAATCGATGCTTTCCTGGAACATCGACGGGCTGATTTTAACGGAACGTACCCACACGCCGCGCACGCTGAAAATGATTCAGGTGGCGGGCATTCCGGTGGTGGAGCTGATGGACAGCCAGTCGCCGTGCCTCGACATTGCCGTTGGGTTCGATAACTTTGAAGCGGCGCGTCAGATGACGGCGGCGATCATTGCCCGCGGTCATCGCCATATCGCATACCTGGGTGCACGACTGGATGAACGTACTATCATCAAACAGAAGGGATACGAGCAGGCGATGCTCGACGCCGGTTTAACCCCGTACAGCGTAATGGTGGAGCAATCTTCATCTTATACGTCGGGTATTGAGCTGATGCGTCAGGCGCGACGCGAGTATCCGCAACTGGACGGTATTTTCTGTACCAACGATGACCTTGCGGTGGGTGCGGCGTTTGAATGTCAGCGTCTGGGGCTGAAGATCCCTGATGACATGGCGATTGCCGGCTTCCACGGTCACGACATCGGCCAGGTGATGGAGCCGCGGCTGGCAAGCGTCCTGACCCCGCGCGAACGCATGGGGCGCATTGGTGCAGAACGCCTGCTGGCGCGCATTCGTGGTGAGGCAGTTACCCCTAAAATGTTAGATTTAGGTTTCACCTTGTCACCGGGTGGATCTATTTAATCCGACAAATTTGAAGTAGCTCACACTTATTCACATCGCGCACGTTTGGATATTGCTTCTCTTTTGCCCCGGCAGGACAATGTTACCGATAACTGTTACCCGTAACAATTGACTGAGGGACACCCTTTGAGCACGACTAATCACGATCACCACGTTTACGTCCTGATGGGCGTGTCCGGTAGCGGTAAATCTGCCGTGGCGAGCGAAGTGGCGCATCAACTCCAGGCTGCGTTTCTTGATGGTGACTTCCTCCATCCGCGCAGCAACATCATGAAAATGGCTTCCGGCGAGCCGCTGAACGACGACGACCGCAAACCGTGGTTGCAGGCGCTGAATGACGCCGCGTTCGCGATGCAGCGCACCAACAAAGTCTCCCTGATCGTCTGCTCCGCGCTGAAAAAAACCTATCGCGACCTGCTGCGCGACGGCAATCCGAACCTCTCTTTCATCTACCTGAAAGGCGATTTCGGGGTGATTGAAAGCCGTCTGAAGGCGCGTAAAGGCCACTTCTTCAAAACCCAGATGCTGGTCACGCAGTTCGAGGCGTTGCAGGAGCCGGGTGCTGACGAGCAGGATGTCTTAGTGGTTGATATCGATCAGCCGCTGGAAGGTGTTGTAGCCAGCACCATCGAGGTTATTAATAAAAGGCAGTAAGTTTTGAGTACATTAACGCTAGTTCTGACAGCAGTGGGTTCGGTATTGCTGCTGCTGTTTTTAGTGATGAAGGCGCGTATGCATGCCTTCGTTGCTTTGATGGTGGTTTCTATTGGTGCAGGTCTCTTTTCCGGTATGCCGCTCGACAAAATCGCGGCGACGATGGAAAAAGGGATGGGTGGCACGCTGGGCTTCCTGGCCATTGTGGTGGCGCTGGGCGCGATGTTTGGCAAGATCCTGCACGAGACGGGCGCGGTCGACCAGATTGCCGTCAAGATGCTGAAATCTTTCGGTCACAGCCGTGCGCACTACGCGATTGGTCTGGCCGGTCTGATTTGCGCGCTGCCGCTGTTCTTTGAAGTGGCGGTTGTGCTGCTGATTAGCGTGGCGTTTTCAATGGCGCGTCATACCGGTACGAACCTCGTGAAGCTAGTCATTCCGCTGTTTGCGGGCGTGGCGGCGGCCGCGGCGTTTCTGCTGCCCGGACCTGCCCCGATGCTGCTGGCCTCCCAGATGCACGCGGACTTTGGCTGGATGATCCTGATTGGCCTGTGCGCTGCGATCCCGGGGATGATTATCGCCGGTCCGCTGTGGGGCAACTTCATCAGCCGCTACGTTGAGCTGCATATCCCGGACGACATCTCCGAGCCGCACCTGGGCGAAGGCAAAATGCCGTCCTTCGGCTTTAGTCTGTCTTTGATCCTGCTCCCGCTGGTGCTGGTGGGTCTGAAAACCATCGCGGCGCGCTTTGTGCCGGTGGGTTCAACCGCGTACGAATGGTTCGAGTTTATTGGTCACCCGTTCACGGCGATCCTAGTGGCGTGTCTGGTGGCGATTTACGGCCTGGCGATGCGTCAGGGCATGCCGAAAGACCGCGTGATGGAGATTTGCGGCGCTGCGCTGCAACCGGCGGGTATCATTCTGCTGGTGATCGGTGCCGGTGGCGTGTTCAAACAGGTACTGGTGGATTCCGGTGTGGGTCCGGCACTGGGCGAAGCGCTGACCGGAATGGGACTGCCGATTGCGGTCACCTGCTTCGTGCTGGCTGCGGCGGTGCGTATCATTCAGGGCTCAGCGACCGTGGCATGCTTAACCGCCGTGGGCCTGGTGATGCCGGTGATTGAACAGCTGAACTACTCCGGCGCGCAGATGGCGGCGCTCTCTATCTGTATCGCGGGCGGCTCGATTGTGGTTTCACACGTAAACGACGCCGGCTTCTGGCTGTTCGGTAAATTTACCGGCGCCACCGAAGCGCAAACCCTGAAAACCTGGACGCTGATGGAAACCATCCTCGGCACCACGGGTGCGATTGTCGGGATGATTGCGTTTACGCTCCTGAGCTAACGAGGCTGTATGTGTGTCGGGTGGCGGCTTCGCCTTATCCGACCTACAAAAACCTCAGGTCCCGTAGGCCGGGTAAGCGTGAGCGCCACCCGGCTTTTTTACATCCTCAACCTTTCATCCAAGCCCGTATCCCGTCCAGGAACATCTGCGTCGCCATCATCACCAGAATCAGCCCCATCAGACGCTCCAGCGCGTTCACCCCTTTCTCACCCAGCAGGCGCAGGAACAGCGACGACTGCAACAGGATAATAAACGTCCCGCCCCAGGCGATGAGCAGGGCAATCACCAGATGGCTCATCTGATTCGGATACTGATGCGACAGCAGCATCAGCGTTGCCAGAATCGTTGGTCCCGCGACCAGCGGGATCGCCAGCGGCACGATAAACGGCTCTTCACCCGCGGGCAGGCCGCTGCTGCTGCCTTCCGCGCTCGGGAAAATCATCTTAATGGCGATCAGGAACAAAATTATCCCGCCGGAAATGGAGACCGTTTCGGCGCGTAAGTTCAGGAAAGCGAGGATTTTTTCCCCGGCGAACAGGAAGATAAACATCACCAGCAGGGCGATGAGCAACTCGCGGATCATGATCGCCCGGCGGCGCTTCGGCTCGGTGTGCTTCAGCACCGACATGAAGATCGGCAGATTACCGAGCGGATCCATAATCAGGATCAATAAAACCGCTGCGGAAATGATTTCACTCATCTTAAATTATCCCTGATACTTATTGTGGTCATTGCGATGATTAGCACTTTTTCTGATTGCCGGGCAATCATCGATTAATTTCGCTTGCGACTTTGGCAGCATTTTGTAATGTGAAGCATATCCCAGTTCAATACTGGCTTGCACAATCAGCACACACCCCTTGCAGGAAAAAAATGCTATGAAAAACGTTGGTTTTATCGGCTGGCGCGGTATGGTCGGCTCTGTACTCATGCAACGCATGGTTGAAGAGCGCGATTTCGACGCCATCCGCCCGGTCTTCTTCTCCACTTCCCAGCTCGGCCAGGCTGCACCGTCCTTTGGGGGTACCACAGGCACGTTGCAGGATGCTTACGATCTGGAAGCGCTGAAGGCACTCGACATTATTGTGACCTGCCAGGGCGGCGATTATACCAACGAAATCTATCCGAAGCTGCGTGAAAGCGGCTGGCAGGGCTATTGGATTGACGCGGCCTCGTCGCTGCGCATGAAAGACGATGCCATCATTATTCTCGACCCGGTTAACCAGGACGTCATCACCGACGGCCTGAACAACGGCGTGAAAACCTTTGTTGGCGGCAACTGCACCGTCAGCCTGATGCTGATGTCCCTCGGCGGCCTGTTCGCGCAGGATCTGGTGGAGTGGGTCTCCGTGGCAACGTACCAGGCCGCGTCCGGCGGCGGCGCACGCCACATGCGCGAGCTGCTGACCCAGATGGGCCAGCTGCACCAAAGCGTCGCGGCCGAGCTGGCAGACCCGGCATCCGCCATCCTCGACATCGAGCGCAAAGTCACTCAGCTGACCCGCAGCGGCGAGCTGCCGGTGGATAACTTTGGCGTACCGCTGGCCGGTGGCCTGATCCCGTGGATCGACAAACAGCTGGATAACGGCCAGACCCGCGAAGAGTGGAAGGGCCAGGCGGAGACCAACAAAATCCTCGCCACCGCGAACACTATTCCGGTTGACGGTCTATGCGTGCGTATCGGCGCGCTGCGCTGCCACAGCCAGGCCTTCACCATTAAACTGAAAAAAGATGTGTCTATTCCGACCGTGGAAGAGCTGCTGGCCGCGCACAACCCGTGGGCGAAAGTGGTGCCAAACGATCGCGATATCACCATGCGCGAGCTCACCCCGGCTGCCGTTACCGGCACGCTGACCACGCCGGTTGGCCGCCTGCGCAAGCTGAACATGGGGCCGGAGTATCTCTCCGCGTTCACCGTTGGCGACCAGCTGCTGTGGGGTGCCGCCGAGCCGCTGCGCCGCATGCTGCGCCAGCTGGCGTAATAATTTGTTAAACACGGGGGGTGATTGTCACCCCCTTTTTTTGCGTACTACATGGAGTAAAACGCAGATGTCTTATTTTTTATCAGGAGGAACCACGACGTTGGCTATGCTTTAAGGAAGATTTATTTCTCACCTGAGGGTAGGGCGGAGCAGAGAGGATTAACTGCACCGTTTAGGTCACATTAAAAGTCGTCCCGGAGCGCGTAAAAAGGGCGACATAAAAAAACAGGATGAATACCATGTCCGATCGTATTTCGAGAGACGTGATTAATGCGCTTATTGCGGGTCATTTTGCCGACCCCTTTTCTGTGCTAGGGATGCACCGTACAGAGGCCGGACTGGAAGTTCGGGCGCTGTTACCGGATGCGACAGAAGTCTGGGTTATCGAACCCAAAACCGGCCGCAAGGTGGGTAATCTGGAATGCCTCGACTCGCGTGGCTTCTTCTCGGGCGTCATGCCTCGCCGTAAAAACCCCTTTCGCTATCAGCTTGCCGTTATCTGGCACGGTCAGCAAAACCTGATTGACGATCCCTACAGCTTTGGGCCGCTCTTAAAAGAGATGGATGCCTGGCTGCTGTCCGAAGGAACCCATTTACGCCCCTACGAAACGCTGGGTGCCCACGCGGATACCATGGACGGTATCACCGGCACGCGCTTTGCCGTATGGGCGCCAAACGCCCAGCGCGTCTCCGTCGTTGGGCAGTTCAACTACTGGGACGGTCGTCGTCACCCGATGCGCCTGCGCCGGGAAACCGGCATCTGGGAGCTATTTATCCCCGGGGCGCATAACGGCCAGCTCTACAAATTCGAGATGATCGACGCGCACGGCAAGCTGCGCATTAAATCTGACCCGTACGCCTTTGAGGCTGAACTGCGCCCGAATACCGCCTCGCTGATTTGCGGCCTGCCGGAAAAGGTCGTCCAGAGCGAGGAGCGCAAGCAGGCCAACCGCTTTGATGCGCCGATCTCCGTCTATGAGGTGCATCTCGGCTCCTGGCGTCGCCACACGGACAACAACTTCTGGCTGAGCTACCGCGAGCTGGCGGACCAGCTGGTGCCGTACGCCAAATGGATGGGCTTTACCCATCTGGAGCTGCTGCCGATCAACGAACACCCGTTCGACGGCAGCTGGGGCTACCAGCCAACCGGGCTGTATGCGCCTACGCGCCGCTTCGGCACCCGCGATGACTTCCGCTATTTCATTGATGCCGCGCACGCCGCCGGGCTGAACGTCATCCTCGACTGGGTACCGGGCCACTTCCCGTCGGATGATTTTGCGCTGGCAGAGTTCGACGGCACGAAGCTGTACGAGCACAGCGACCCGCGCGAAGGCTATCACCAGGACTGGAACACGCTGATCTACAACTACGGTCGCCGTGAAGTGTCGAATTACCTGGTGGGGAATGCGCTGTACTGGATCGAACGCTTCGGCATTGATGCCCTGCGCGTCGATGCGGTGGCGTCGATGATCTACCGTGACTACAGCCGCAAAGAGGGCGAGTGGATCCCGAACGAGTTTGGCGGACGTGAAAACCTCGAAGCGATTGAGTTTCTGCGCAACACCAACCGCATCATCGGCGAACAGGTGGAAGGTGCCGTGACCATGGCGGAAGAGTCCACGGACTTTCCGGGCGTTTCCCGTCCACCGTCAATGGGCGGCCTGGGCTTCTGGTACAAGTGGAACCTCGGCTGGATGCACGACACGCTCGACTACATGAAGCTCGACCCGGTTTATCGTCAGTATCACCACGATAAGCTCACCTTTGGGCTGCTCTACAACTACACCGAAAACTTCATGCTGCCGCTGTCGCACGATGAAGTGGTGCACGGCAAAAAATCTATTCTCGACCGCATGCCGGGGGACCCGTGGCAGAAGTTTGCCAACCTGCGCGCCTATTACGGATGGATGTTTGCCTTCCCCGGCAAAAAGCTGCTGTTTATGGGCAACGAATTTGCGCAGGGGCGCGAATGGAACCACGACACCAGCCTTGACTGGCACCTGCTGGAAGGCGCGGACAACTGGCACCACGGCGTACAGCGTCTGGTGCGCGACCTGAACCTGACCTACCGCCACCACAAAGCGCTGCACGAGCTGGACTTCGATCCGTACGGCTTTGAGTGGCTGGTGGTGGACGACCACGCGCGCTCGGTGTTTGTCTTTGTCCGTCGTGACAAAGCGGGTAACGAGATCATCGTTGCCAGCAACTTCACGCCAGTGCCGCGCGAACACTACCGCTTCGGCATTAACCAGCCGGGTAAATGGCGCGAAATTCTGAACACCGACTCCATGCATTACCACGGCAGTAACGCCGGTAACGGCGGGCTGGTGCAGAGCGATGCGATTGAAAGCCACGGTCGTCCGAACTCCCTGAGCCTGACGCTGCCGCCGCTGAGCACCATCTGGCTGGTGCGGGAGGGCGAATGACGCAGCTCTCGGCAGGTAAACCCGAACCGCTCGGGGCGAGTTTTGACGGAAAGGGGGTGAACTTCACGCTCTTTTCTGCCCATGCGGAGCGGGTGGAACTCTGTGTGTTTGACGGGGAAGGTAACGAGCACCGTTACGATTTACCGTCCCGCACGGGGGATACCTGGCACGGCTACCTGGCCGGCGGGCGTCCGGGAATGCACTACGGTTTTCGGGTTCACGGCCCGTGGGAGCCATCTCAGGGGCACTGGTTTAACCCGGCAAAGCTGCTGATTGACCCGTGCGCGCACCGCGTGGACGGCGAATTTAAAGACGACCTGCTGTTCCACGTCGGCTACGGCGAACCTGATCACCGCGACAGCGCGCCCGTCGCGCCCAAAAGCGTGGTGGTGCACGATCTCTACGACTGGGAAGATGATGCCCCGCCGCGTACGCCGTGGGGGAATACCGTCATCTATGAAGCCCACGTCAAAGGGCTGACGTATCTGCACCCGTCGATCCCCAAAGAGATGCGTGGCACCTACAAAGCGCTGGGGCATCCAACGATGGTCGCTTACCTGAAACAGTTAGGGATCACCGCGCTGGAGCTACTGCCGGTGGCGCATTTTGCCAGCGAGCCGCGTCTTCAGCGTCTTGGGTTAAGCAACTACTGGGGCTACAACCCGCTGGCGATGTTCGCGCTCGACCCGCGCTACGCGGTACATCCGGAGAAAGCGCGGGACGAGTTTCGTGATGCGGTGAAGGCGCTTCACGCGGCGGGCATTGAGGTCATTCTGGACGTGGTGCTGAACCACAGTGCGGAAAGCGATCTTGACGGTCCAACGCTCTCACAGCGCGGAATCGATAACCGTAGCTATTATTGGATCAGGGACGACGGGGATTATGAGAACTGGACCGGGTGCGGTAACACCCTCAACCTCAGCCATCCGGCCGTTACGCATTACGCGTACGAATGCCTGAAATACTGGGTTGAGACGTTCCACGTGGACGGTTTTCGTTTCGACCTGGCGCCGGTGATGGGGCGCACTCCGGCATTTAGCCAGCAGGCGCCGCTGTTTGAGGCGATAAAAAACTGCCCGGTGCTCTCAACGGTGAAGCTGATTGCGGAACCCTGGGACATTGGTGAAGGCGGTTATCAGGTGGGGAACTTCCCGCCGCTGTTTGCCGAGTGGAACGATCACTTCCGCGACGCTGTCCGTCGCTTCTGGCTGGCGCGCGATCTGTCGCTCGGAGAGTTCGCCGGACGCTTTGCCGGCTCGAGCGATCTCTTTAAGCGCGACGGAAAACGTCCGTCGGCCACCATTAACCTGGTGACGGCACACGACGGTTTCACGCTGCGCGACTGCGTTTGTTTCAATCAGAAACACAATGAGGCAAACGGCGAGGAGAATCGCGATGGGACTAACAATAACCATAGCTTTAACCATGGTATAGAAGGGTTAGGCGGAAGTCTGGACGTGATCGAGCGGCGACGCGCCAGCGTTCATGCGCTGCTGACGACGCTTTTGTTGTCGCAGGGCACGCCAATGTTGCTGGCAGGCGATGAGCACGGTCACAGCCAGCACGGCAACAACAACGCCTATTGCCAGGACAACACCCTGACCTGGCTCGACTGGGGAGAAGCGAACAGCGGGTTGGCTCATTTCACCGCGGCGCTGATCCATCTTCGCCAGCGCATCCCCGCGCTCACCGCCGACAGCTGGTGGGAAGAGGGCGACGGCAACGTTCGCTGGCTGAATAAAGACGCGCAACCGTTAAGCGCGCAAGAGTGGCAACACGGCATACCCTGTCTGCAAATCCTGCTTTCGGATGCGTGGCTGGTGACGCTGAACGCGACGGATGACGTCGCAGAGATTGTTTTACCTGACGGGGAATGGCGAGCCATTCCTCCCTTTGCCGGAGCGGATAATCCGGTTGTTATGGCTGTCTGGCACGGGCCTGCGCACGGAGTGTGCGTATTCCAAAGATGATAAAAAAGGAGTTAGTCATGGTTAGATTAGAGAAGAACGATCCGTTAATGTTGGCGCGCCAGCTACCATTAAAAACAGTTGCCCTGATACTTGCGGGCGGGCGTGGTACCCGTCTGAAAGATTTGACCATCAAGCGCGCCAAGCCAGCGGTTCACTTTGGTGGTAAGTTCCGTATTATCGATTTTGCACTCTCCAACTGCCTGAACTCAGGCATTCGCCGCATTGGCGTCATTACGCAGTATCAGTCGCACACGCTGGTGCAGCACATTCAGCGCGGCTGGTCATTCTTCAGCGAAGAGATGAACGAGTTTGTCGATCTGCTTCCCGCGCAGCAGCGCGTACACGGGGAAAACTGGTACCGCGGCACGGCGGATGCGGTGACCCAAAACCTCGACATCATTCGCCGCTACAACGCGGAATACGTCGTGATCCTCGCGGGGGACCACATCTACAAGCAAGATTACTCCCACATGCTGATCGACCATGTCGAAAAAGGGGCGCGCTGCACCGTGGCGTGTCTGCCGGTGCCCGTTGCGGAAGCAACCGCGTTCGGCGTGATGCACGTGGATGCGGACGACAAGATTATCGATTTTGTTGAAAAGCCGGCGAACCCGCCAACCATGCCGGGGGATGACACCAAATCGCTCGCCAGCATGGGGATCTATGTCTTTGATGCTGACTATCTTTATGAACTGCTGGAAGAAGACGACACAGACGAAAACTCCAGCCACGATTTCGGCAAAGACATTATCCCGAAAATTACCAAAGCTGGCATGGCGTATGCACATCCGTTCCCGCTGTCCTGCGTACAGTCCGATCCGAATGCGGAACCCTACTGGCGCGATGTGGGAACCCTGGAAGCGTACTGGAAAGCCAACCTCGATCTGGCGTCCGTGACGCCTGAGCTGGATATGTACGACCAGAACTGGCCAATACGCACCCATATGGAATCGCTGCCGCCGGCGAAGTTCGTGCAGGACCGCTCCGGCAGCCACGGTATGACGCTGAACTCGCTGGTCTCTGGCGGGTGCATTATCTCCGGTTCGGTGGTGGTGCAGTCCGTGCTGTTCCCGCGCGTGCGTATAAACTCATTCTGTAATATCGATTCGGCAGTCCTGCTGCCGGACGTCTGGGTAGGGCGCTCATGTCGTCTGCGTCGCTGCGTCATTGACCGCGCCTGCGTCATTCCCGAAGGGATGGTGATTGGGGAAAACGCGGAAGAAGATGCGCGTCGTTTCTACCGTTCGGAAGAGGGGATCGTGTTAGTAACACGGGAAATGTTGCGGAAGCTGCAAATCAAACAGGAGCGATGATGCAGGTTTTACACGTATGTTCTGAGATGTTCCCGTTGTTAAAAACGGGCGGACTGGCGGATGTTCTTGGTGCACTACCGGCGGCGCAAATTGCCGGAGGGGTAGATACCCGCGTGTTGTTGCCCGCTTTTCCGGATATCCGGCGCGGTATTCCTGACGCAAAGGTTGTTTCCCGTCGCGAGACCTTCGCGGGACGTATCACCCTGCTGTTTGGACATTACAATGGGGTAGGCATTTACCTGATTGATGCGCCGCATTTATACGACCGTCCCGGCAGCCCGTATCACGATACCAACCTGTACGCCTATACCGATAACGTGCTGCGCTTTGCCCTGCTCGGCTGGGTGGGGGCGGAGATGGCCGTCGGGCTGGATCCGTTCTGGCGTCCGAACGTGGTGCACGCGCACGACTGGCATGCGGGGCTGGCACCCGCGTATCTGGCGGCGAAGGGGCATCCGGCCAAATCGGTGTTTACCGTGCACAACCTGGCGTATCAGGGCATGTATTACGCCCATCACATGAATGACATCGATCTGCCATGGTCGTTCTTTAACATGCACGGGCTGGAGTTTAACGGACAGATTTCGTTCCTGAAGGCGGGGCTGTACTACGCCGACCACATTACGGCGGTCAGCCCAACCTACGCGCGTGAAATTACCCAGCCGGAGTTCGGTTACGGTATGGAAGGGCTGCTGCAACAGCGCCACCGTGAAGGCCGCCTGTCGGGCATTCTGAACGGCGTGGATGAACAGATCTGGAATCCGGAAACGGACCTCCTGCTGGCGGCGCGCTATGGTCGCGACTCGGTGGAAGACAAAGCGGAAAACAAGCGCCAGCTACAGATTGCGATGGGGCTGAAGGTCAACGACAAGGTGCCGCTGTTTGCGGTGGTCAGCCGCCTGACCAGCCAGAAAGGGCTGGATCTGGTGTTGGAGGCGCTGCCGGGATTACTGGAGCAGGGCGGCCAGCTGGCGCTGCTTGGCGCGGGCGACCCGGTATTGCAGGAAGGTTTCCTGGCGGCCGCGGCGGAACACCCGGGGCAGGTGGGCGTGCAGATCGGTTATCACGAAGCGTTTTCGCACCGCATCATGGGCGGCGCGGACGTGATTCTGGTGCCGAGCCGTTTCGAGCCCTGCGGCCTGACGCAGCTCTATGGCCTGAAATATGGCACGTTGCCGCTGGTGCGGCGCACGGGCGGGCTGGCGGATACGGTGTCTGACAGCTCTCTGGAAAACCTGGCGGACGGTATCGCCAGCGGGTTTGTCTTTGAGGACAGTAATGCCTGGTCGCTGCTTCGGGCGATCCGGCGTGCGTTCGTCTTGTGGTCCCGTCCATCCCTGTGGCGTTATGTCCAACGTCAGGCGATGTCCATGGACTTTGGCTGGCACGTTGCGGCGCAGTCCTACCGCGACCTTTATCAACGCTTGATGTAACGAGGCGAAGTGACAGATATGAACGCTCCATTTAGCTACTCTTCCCCCACGCTCAGCGTTGAGGCGTTAAAGCACTCCATCGCCTATAAGCTGATGTTTACCATTGGGAAAGACCCCGTTATTGCCAACAAGCACGAATGGCTGAACGCCACGCTGTTTGCGGTGCGTGACCGTATGGTCGAACGCTGGCTGCGCTCCAACCGCGCCCAGCTTTCGCAGGAGACGCGACAGGTGTATTACCTGTCGATGGAGTTTTTGATTGGTCGCACCCTCTCCAACGCGCTGCTGTCGCTCGGGATTTATGACGACGTCAAAAACGCGCTGGAAGAGATGGGTCTGGATTTAGAAGAGCTGATTGACGAAGAGAACGACCCGGGGCTGGGTAACGGTGGTCTGGGGCGTCTTGCCGCGTGCTTCCTTGACTCGCTGGCAACGCTGGCGCTGCCGGGGCGCGGCTACGGTATTCGCTACGACTACGGCATGTTCAAGCAGAACATCGTCGATGGCCGTCAGAAAGAGTCCCCGGACTACTGGCTGGAATACGGTAACCCGTGGGAGTTCAAGCGCCACAACACGCGCTACAAGGTGCGTTTTGGCGGGCGTATTCAGCAGGAAGGGAAAAAATCCCGCTGGGTGGAAACCGAAGAGATCCTCGCCGTGGCCTATGACCAGATCATCCCCGGCTACGACACCGATGCGACCAACACGCTGCGCCTGTGGAACGCGCAGGCCAGCAGCGAGATCAACCTGGGTAAATTCAACCAGGGCGACTACTTCGCGGCGGTGGAAGATAAAAACCACTCCGAGAACGTCTCCCGCGTGCTTTATCCGGATGACTCCACCTATTCGGGCCGCGAGCTGCGCCTGCGTCAGGAGTATTTCCTCGTCTCGGCAACGATTCAGGATATTCTCAGCCGTCACTATCAGCTGCATAAAACCTACGCCAACCTGGCGGAGAAAACCGCGATTCACCTCAACGATACCCATCCGGTGCTGTCGATCCCCGAGCTGATGCGCCTGCTGATTGACGAGCATAAGTTCAGCTGGGACGACGCGTTTGAGGTGACCTGTCAGGTGTTCTCGTACACCAACCATACGCTGATGAGTGAAGCGCTGGAGACGTGGCCGGTGGACATGCTCGGTAAAATTCTGCCGCGCCATCTGCAAATCATCTTCGAGATCAACGACTACTTCCTCAAGACCTTGCAGGAGCAGTACCCGAACGATACCGGCCTGCTGAGCCGCGCGTCGATCATTGATGAATCCAACGGACGCCGCGTACGCATGGCCTGGCTGGCGGTGGTGATCAGCCACAAGGTGAACGGCGTGTCAGAGCTGCACTCGAACCTGATGGTGCAGTCGCTGTTTGCGGACTTCGCGAAGATCTTCCCGACGCGTTTCTGCAACGTGACCAACGGCGTCACGCCGCGCCGCTGGCTGGCGCTGGCGAACCAGCCGCTCTCCGACGTGCTGGATGAGAACATTGGCCGCACCTGGCGCACCGATTTGAGCCAGCTGAGCGAGCTTGAGCAGCACATTGATTTCCCGACGGTGAACAAAGCCGTACGGGAAGCCAAGCTGCTGAACAAGAAACGTCTGGCGGTGTGGCTGGCGATGCACCTCAACGTGGTGGCGAACCCGAAAGCGTTGTTTGACGTGCAGATCAAGCGTATCCACGAGTACAAGCGTCAGCTGATGAACGTGCTACACGTGATCACCCACTACAACCGCATTAAGGCTGACCCGACGGCGGAATGGGTGCCGCGCGTGAAAATCTTTGCCGGCAAAGCGGCGTCTGCGTACTACATGGCGAAGCACATTATTCACCTCATCAACGATGTGGCGAAGGTGGTCAACCACGATCCGGACATTGGCGACAAGCTGAAGGTAGTATTCATCCCGAACTACAGCGTGAGCCTGGCGCAGTTGATCATTCCGGCGGCGGATCTCTCCGAGCAGATTTCCACGGCGGGGACGGAAGCGTCCGGCACCAGCAACATGAAGTTTGCCCTGAACGGCGCGCTGACCATCGGCACGCTGGACGGCGCAAACGTCGAGATGCTGGAGCATGTGGGGGAGGAGAACATCTTTATCTTCGGCAATACGGCGGAAGAAGTGGAGTCGCTTCGCAAGCAGGGCTACTCGCCGCGCGAATATTACGAAGAGGATGAAGAGCTACGCCAGGTGCTGACGCAAATTGCCACCGGGGTGTTTAACCCTGAGGAGCCTGGACGCTATCGTGACCTGGTGGACTCGCTGATTAACTTCGGCGATCACTATCAGGTGCTGGCGGATTACCGCAGCTACGTGGACTGTCAGGACAGGGTAGACGAGCTGTACCGTCAGCAGGAGAAGTGGACCAGCGCCGCGATGCACAACATCGCCAACATGGGGTACTTCTCGTCAGACAGAACCATCAAGGAGTATGCCGAGAACATCTGGCATATTGATCCGGTGCGGTTGTAAAACAAAGCCGGGTGGCGGCTCCGCCTTACCCGGCCTACTCGATCTTGTAGGCCCGGTAAGCGCAGCGCCACCGGGCATTTTTTTTCACCCTCAGGACGCCAGCGACAATTCACGCTTTCCCGCATGCTGCGCCAGCCACTGCGCGACGCGAGACTGCTGCTCGGCATTCAGCCACATCCCTTCTTTAGTACGACGCCAGATGGCATCGTCCAGGCGGCGCACCCACTCGTGTTCAACCAGGTAGCGCAGCTCCGCTTCATACAGCTCATGACCGAAATGTTCGCCCAGGTCGCTAATCTCTTTCGCGTCGCCGAGGAACAGCTCGGTATTGCTGCCGTAGGTGCGGGCATAGTGGCGAGCCATCCCTTCGGTGATGAACGGGAAGCGGCGACGCAGCTTCGCGGCGTAATCGTCGCGGTTATCGCCGATATCCCCGCCCGGCAGTACCGCCTCTTTGGTCCACGCGGGGCCGATGCCTTTATAGTACGGCGCCAGTTTTTCCAGCGCGTGCTCGGCCAGCTTGCGGTAGGTGGTGAGCTTGCCGCCAAACACCGACAGCAGCGGCGCCTGACCGTCTACGTCGTGAATATCGAGCGTATAATCGCGGGTGATGGCCTGCGGTGAGTCAGATTCGTCATCGCACAGCGGACGCACGCCGGAGTAGGTCCAGACCACGTCATCGCGCGCCAGCTGTTTCTTAAAGTGCGCGTTGTACACCTTCAGCAGGTAGCTGACTTCACTCTCGTCGATCTCAACGTTTTTCGGATCGCCTTTGTACTCCACGTCGGTGGTGCCGATGATGGAGAACTCGTCCATCCACGGGATCACAAACACGATGCGTTTATCTTCGTTTTGCAGGATGTAGGCCTGCTTCTGAGTATGTACGCGCGGCACCACAATGTGGCTGCCCTTGATCAGGCGAATGCCGTACGGTGAAGGCAGGTGCATTCCATCGTCGAAGAACTGCTTCACCCACGGGCCGGTGGCGTTCACCAGGCCGCGTGCTTTCCAGCTGAACTTCTCGCCGGTATCCACGTCTTCCGCTTCCACAATCCACAGGCCGTTTTCGCGGCGGGCGGCGGTCGCGCGGGTGCGGGTTTTCACCTCGCCGCCTTTCTTCTCGACCATCTGGGCGTTAGCCAGCACCAGACGCGCATCGTCCACCCAGCAGTCGGAATATTCGAAACCGCGCACGATTTCAGGCTTAAGGACCGATTCTGAGCCAAAACGCAAACCGTTCGAACCCGGCAGGCTGGTGCGTTTGCCGAGATGATCGTACATAAACAGGCCGATGCGGATCATCCACGCCGGGCGCAGGTGCGGGCGGTGAGGCAGGCGGAAGCGCATTGGGATCGCCAGATGCGGGGCCATTTTCAGCAGCACTTCGCGTTCGGCCAGCGCTTCGCTGACCAGGCGGAATTCGTAGTGTTCCAGGTAGCGCAGGCCACCGTGGATCAGCTTGGAGCTGGCGGACGACGTCGCGCAGGCGAGATCGTTAGCTTCCAGCATCAGCACGGATAAACCGCGTCCTGCGGCATCAACCGCAATACCGGCACCGTTGATGCCACCGCCTATCACAATCAGATCTTTGGTTTCCATAACACCCTCATGCACTTTCGTTAAAGCTCAGAAATGTTCGATATCGCTCATAATAGCAAAGGAACGCGCTTTTGGTAACATCAAAAAAACAATTTAGAGTGATATGGATAACATAATGGCGTTTACCCGCCGCCAGGACGTACACTACGGGGTAAAATCTTGTCGTTGACCACTGTAAAGAGAACACCATGGATCAGTTTGAATGTATTAACGTAGAAGAAGCCCATCAGAAGATGCACCAGAAAACCGCGGTGCTGGTGGACATCCGCGATCCGCAGAGCTTTGCCATGGGCCACACGCCGGGCGCGTTCCATTTGACCAACGACACGCTGGGCGCGTTTATGCGCGATAACGACTTCGAAACCCCGGTGATGGTGATGTGTTACCACGGCAACAGCAGTAAAGGCGCAGCGCAGTATCTGATCCAGCAGGGCTACGATGCGGTGTACAGCGTCGACGGCGGCTTTGATGCCTGGCACCGTCATTTCCCGGCAGAAGTTGAATACGCGTTTGAGCGCTGATCCCGCTATACTGTTCCCTTTTGTGTGGAAATAAGCGACCGCTGCCCATGTTGATGATCACCTCTTTTAGCAACCCACGCGTCGCCCAGGCGTTTGTCGACTATATGGCGACGCAGGGCATAATCCTGACTATTCAGCAGCATACGCAGACGGATGTCTGGCTGGCGGACGAAAGCCAGGCCGAGCGCGTGAACGCCGAGCTGGCGCGTTTTCTGGAAAACCCGGGCGACCCGCGCTATCTGGCGGCAAGCTGGCAGTCCGGCCAGACGGGCAGTGGCCTGCACTATCAACGTTTTCCTTTTCTCGCCACCCTCCGCGAGCGCTCAGGGCCGTTTACCCTGCTGCTGATGGCGGCCTGCATCATCGTCTTTATCATTATGAACGTGGTGGGCGACCAGAGCGTGATGATTGCCCTTGCATGGCCGTACGATCCCTCCCTGCAATTTGACGTCTGGCGCTACTTCACGCATGCGCTGATGCACTTCTCGGTGATGCATATCCTCTTTAACCTGCTGTGGTGGTGGTATCTCGGCGGGGCGGTGGAGAAGCGGCTCGGCAGCGGCAAGCTGATTGTCATCACCGTGATCAGCGCCCTGTTGAGCGGCTATGTGCAGCATAAATTCAGCGGTCCGTGGTTTGGCGGGTTATCCGGCGTGGTTTACGCCCTGATGGGCTACGCCTGGCTCAGAGGCGAGCGCGACCCGGAAAGCGGCATCTATTTACAACGTGGATTAATAACCTTTGCGTTAATATGGCTTATTGCCGGATGGTTTGATCTGTTTGGTATGTCTATCGCCAATGGTGCGCACGTTACCGGCCTGGCGGTCGGGCTGGCGATGGCGCTTGCCGATACGCTCCATGCGCGAAAACGAACATAATTCTCAGGGATAATTGATGAAACAAACACAACGTCATGACGCCATTATCGAACTGGTCAAAAAACAGGGATACGTCAGTACGGAAGAGCTGGTGGAGCAGTTTGCCGTCAGCCCGCAAACCATCCGTCGTGACCTGAATGACCTTGCCGATCAGAACCGTATTCTGCGGCATCACGGCGGCGCCGCGCTGCCGTCCAGCTCGGTGAACACCTCGTGGCATGACCGTAAGGCGACGCAAACGGCAGAGAAAGAGCGTATCGCCCGTAAGGTTGCGAGCCAGATCCCGAACGGCGCGACGCTGTTTATTGATATCGGCACCACGCCGGAAGCGGTCGCCCACGCGCTGCTGGATCACGAGAACCTGCGCGTGGTCACTAACAACCTGAACGTGGCCAACACCCTGATGCAGAAAGATGATTTCCGCATCATTCTCGCGGGCGGCGAGCTACGCAGCCGCGACGGGGGCATTATCGGTGAAGCGACGCTCGATTTTATCTCCCAGTTCCGCCTCGATTTCGGCATTCTGGGGATCAGCGGCATCGACACTGACGGCTCGCTGCTGGAGTTTGATTATCACGAGGTGCGCACCAAGCGCGCGATTATTGAGAACTCGCGCCACGTGATGCTGGTGGTGGACCACTCGAAGTATGGCCGTAACGCGATGGTGAACATGGGCAGCATTGGCCTAGTGAATGCGGTCTATACCGACGTAATGCCGCCGGCGGGGGTGATGCAGGTGATTAAGGATAATAATGTGCAGTTAGAACTGTGCTAGCCGTTTTGTCGGGTGGCGCTACGCTTACCCGACCTACAAAACCCGTAGGCCCGTGCAAGCGTAGCGCCGCCGGGCAATAAATTACACACCGTACCCCATCATCTTCAATAGCTGCTGCGCATGCTGTACCGCGTCCTGACGGTGTGCCACGCCCAGCTTCTGATACAGATTACGAATGTGCGTTTTGATGGTGGTCGCCGCGACGGCCAGCTCACCGGCTATCTGGTCATTGCTGTAACCGGAGTAGATCAGCCCCAGCACCTGCCATTCACGCTGGGTGAGCGGGCTGGTGCGGATAAGTTCCGGCACTTCCGGATGGTTCAGCAGACGCTCCACGAAGTTCTCATCGAAGTGCGCAAACTTGTGGCGGTGATGCTGGTTGATCTCGCGCAGAATGCGCTGGGCGCGATGCTGGTCGAGTTCCGGTAGCGTGTTGAGCTGAATCAGCTGGCGCAGCTGCTGGGCCATCACTTCACCTTCAATCACAAAGTGGCTGATAAACCCGGTGCGGTTCGCCAGCTGCAACGCTTCCAGCAGCACGCGCTGGGCATCGTTTTTACGTCCCGCCTGCCAGTAAAGCTGGTTTAACAGCAGCAGGTTGCGGTTCAAATCGCTCATCAGACGCAGGCTGCGGGCGTTTTCATTTAACTCTTCCAGCACGATCTCGGCAGGCTCGAAGTCACCCAGCAGGATCTGCACGCGGGCAATATTGCGCCACTGGCTTTGCAGGAAGTGGTTATTGGCAAATTCTGGCTTAGGCGTCTGACGCAGCCAGTGGGCGGCGGACTTTTTATCGCCGGTCATCTGCCAGTAAATTACCCGAACCTTATCGGCGTTGGACACCCAGTCGCTATGGTACTGCCCGTTGCCGAGCAGGTTTTCCAGGCGATTAAGGTGGTTGCGGGCATTATCCAGGTCACCGCGCGCCAGCGAGCACTGTACCAGCAGGGCCAGACACTGGAGTTGCTGTTGAGGCTGGAAGCTCGAAAGCACGTTCAGCCCCTGGCGGGCGCAGCTTTCTGCTTCATCCAGACGCGACCATGCCCACAGCAGCTGAGCGCGAATACGCAACAGGAACTCGTGCATCGGCAGCTGTTCCAGATGCTGTTCACGGATAAGCTGGAACGCTTTTTCCTGATTTTCCCAGGCGGCTTGCAGGAACCCCTGAGCAAATAAAATCTCGCTTTGCTGGATCAGGCTCCACAGGGCGTAATGCCACACATCGTGGCGGCGCGCCATCTGTTCGGTTTGCTGCATGAGCGAAAGCGAACGCGTGAGGTCGCCCTTGCAGTGCAGCACTTCGCCGTGCACTGAGGTGGCCACAATGCGGCTGTAAAAATTCGCCAGCGGCAGCTCATCCAGCGCGACCATCGCCAGCCGTTCGGCCTCATCCGGGTCGCCGTCGTTAATCGCTACCTGCGCGCGCAGGGCGTTAAACTCGCCGTGCAGGATGGTATCCATCTCGCTTTCCATCTCCTGCTCGGCGCGCGCCAGCAGGGTGTTCACTTCGCTGTAGCGATGCTGGCTCTGCATCAGCCAGGCCTGGAGCAGCACCAGACGCGGATTCTCCAGCAGGCTCTCCCACGGCAGCGCTTTTAACGACTCTTCCAGCAGCGACAGTTCGCTGTGGTTGAACAGCCCCCACGCGTGATTGAGCAGAATATCGCGCAGCATACCGGCATCTCCGGCGGCCAGCGCGTGGTGGATAGCCTCGCTCGGGAAACCTTGCGCCATCCAGCTTTCGGCGGCGGCGCGGTGAATGTCAGGCAGCTCTGCGGCCAGCTCCCACTGACAGCGCTGGCGCAGGAAGCTACCAAACAGCGGATGGTAGCTAAACCATTCACCGGGATCGTCCATGCGCGTCAGGAACAGACCCTGACGTTCAATCTCTTCGAGCTGAAGCTGCCCGTTTTCGATGCCGGTGACGCGCACGATCAGCGCATCGTTCATCGAACGCAGCAGGGAGCTTTTCAGCAGGAAATGGCGGGTGGAGAGGTCAACGCTGTCGAGTACCTCATCCACCAGATAATCCGACAGGTGGCTGGCGTTGATGCCCGCCAGGCGGCGTGCCGACTGGTGAGTCGGGCTGTTGTTTTGCCGCGCGGAGAGGGCAATCAGCTGAAGCGCCGTGGCCCAGCCTGCAACGTCATCACACAGGCGGCTGCTTTCAGACGCCTCGATCGGAGACGTCAGACGGCAGTCAAAGAACTGTTTCGCTTCCTGATGGGTAAAGGCCAGCTGCTGGCTGCCGATTTCCAGCAGCTGATCGCGCACGCGCAGGTTAGCAATGCCCAGCTGCGGAAGGTTGCGCGACAGGACCACCAGCGTCAGGTTTTCCGGCTGATGGCGCAGGAAGAAACGCATCGACTCGTGAATGACCGGGTTCGTGATCAGATGATAATCATCAATCACCACGTACAGCGGGCGATGCCATTCGGCCAGCTCGATAAACAGCTGTGAGAAAAGAGAGGACAGGCTGGCGTACTGGCGCTTCTGCACCATCACCTCGCTGGTGACGCAGTGCCCGTTGGTTGCCTGCTGAATAGCGGCAATTAAGTAGCTGGCAAAACGCTCCTGCTGGTTATCCCCTTCATCCAGGGAGTACCAGCCAAGATCGCTTTTGCCTGCCGCCCACTGTGAAATGAGCGTTGTTTTTCCATAACCCGCAGGACTCGTAACCAGCGCCAGTCGGAAATTATGCGCACCGGAAAGTTTAGCCAGCAGGCGCTCGCGGACCACAGTATGGTCAAGACGAACCGGGCGACTTAATTTGGACGGAATCAACATAGTTTTCACTTCACTGTGGGGAACGAGAAAATTTATTTTTTTTGCGCTTCGTAATTAATACCAATAAGTTCGGCCAATACAGGAACTATTGCAAGTTATGTCTGGGTTTGGAGGCTCTGAATTTGCACTCTGTCACAAAACATTCTCATCTATGTTGGAACTTTTGTTAAATGGCTGGATGCCGCGCTGCTGCTGGCTTGTCTGCATGGTGTACGGTTGCGCTGAAACTGGTTTCAGGAGGAGATAATGACGCTGAAGTTAATAAACTTTGGCAAAGGTTGCGTGGGCTTAATAGTGGTGCTGAATAATCCAAGGGCCCGGAAATCATATTCTTCGTAAGTAATCATTTCACCGATGATTAATTTCCTCCGAAACGGTATTTCACTTCTTTGACACGCTTCCGGTATATCTTTTTTTTGCGAAGCGCGCACTCACACAGTGGCCTCGATCACACTTTTATGCTCATCCCCGCTACTCCTCCCTGCCTAATCCCCGACAGGAGGAGGAAGAGGCGCAGTGAGCCAGGCACACTAGCGCCAAATGTGTTTTCTCTCTACAGGATGCCGATTCCCTATGTCACAGCCTACTTTCAACAAAGCTCAATTTCAGGCTGCCCTGACGCGTCAGTGGCAGCGTTTTGGCCTTCATGCTGCAAACGAGATGACGCCTCACCAGTGGTGGCAGGCGGTGAGCGGGGCGCTCGCGGAGCAGCTGGACGCTCAGCCCGTGACGAAGCCTGTTAAGGGCCAGCGTCACGTCAACTACATTTCGATGGAGTTCCTGATTGGCCGTCTGACAGGCAACAATCTGCTGAACCTTGGCTGGTATCAGGAAGTGGGTGACGTGCTGAAAGAACACGACATCAACCTGACCGATTTGCTGGAAGAAGAGACGGACCCGGCGCTGGGTAACGGCGGACTGGGACGTCTGGCAGCCTGCTTCCTGGATTCCATGGCAACGGTTGGCCAGTCGGCGATTGGCTATGGTCTGAACTACCAGTACGGCCTGTTCCGTCAGTCGTTTGCCGACGGCCACCAGATGGAAGCGCCGGACGACTGGCACCGTAATACCTATCCGTGGTTCCGCCACAACGCGCAGCTGGACGTGCAGGTCGGGATTGGCGGGAAAGTGACGAAGCAAGGGCTCTGGGAGCCGGCGTTCACCATTACCGGTGAAGCCTGGGATCTGCCGGTGCTCGGCTACCGTAACGGCGTGGCGCAGCCGCTGCGCCTGTGGCAGGCGAAGCACGCGCATCCGTTCAACCTGACCAAATTCAACGACGGTGATTTCCTGCGCGCCGAGCAGCAGGGTATCGACGCCGAGAAGCTGACGAAAGTGCTCTACCCGAACGACAACCATCTGGCGGGTAAAAAGCTGCGCCTGATGCAGCAGTACTTCCAGTGCGCCTGCTCCGTGGCGGACATTCTGCGTCGCCATCACCTGGCGGGCCGCAAGCTGGCGCAGCTGCCGGACTTCGAAGTCATTCAGCTCAACGACACGCACCCGACCATTGCCATCCCGGAACTGCTGCGCGTGCTGATTGACGAGCATCAGCTGAGCTGGGACGACGCCTGGGCCATCACCAGCCGCACCTTCGCTTACACCAACCACACCCTGATGCCGGAAGCGCTGGAGTGCTGGGATGAGAAGCTGGTGAAAACGCTGCTGCCGCGCCATATGCAGATCATCAATAAGATTAACGACCAGTTCAAAACGCTGGTGGAGAAAACCTGGCCGGGCGATAAGGCCGTCTGGGCGAAGCTGGCCGTGGTGCACGACAAGCAGGTGCGCATGGCGAACATGTGCGTAGTCAGCGGTTTTGCGGTCAACGGCGTGGCGGCGCTGCACTCTGACCTGGTGGTGAAAGACCTGTTCCCGGAATACCACCAGCTGTGGCCGACCAAATTCCACAACGTGACCAACGGCATCACGCCGCGCCGCTGGATCAAGCAGTGCAACCCGCTGCTGGCCGGCCTGCTGGACAAGACCCTGAAGAAAGAGTGGGCCAACGACCTGGACCAGCTCATCAACCTGGAAAAATATGCCGACGACGCGAAGTTCCGCGAGCAATACCGCGCGATCAAGCTGGAGAACAAAGTTCGCCTGGCGGCGTTCGTGAAAATGCGCACCGGGATTGAAATCAACCCGAACGCGATTTTCGATATTCAGATCAAACGTCTGCACGAGTACAAGCGTCAGCACCTGAACCTGCTGCACATTCTGGCGCTGTACAAAGAGATCCGCGAGAACCCGCAGGCCGACCGCGTGCCGCGCGTGTTCCTGTTCGGTGCGAAGGCGGCGCCGGGTTACTACCTGGCGAAAAACATTATCCTCGCCATTAATAAAGTAGCGGCGGCGATCAACAGCGATCCGAAAGTGGGCGACAAGCTGAAGGTGGTGTTCCTGCCGGACTACTGCGTCTCTGCGGCTGAAATGCTGATCCCGGCGGCGGATATCTCCGAGCAGATCTCGACCGCCGGTAAAGAGGCGTCCGGTACCGGCAACATGAAGCTGGCCCTGAACGGCGCGCTGACCGTCGGCACGCTGGACGGCGCGAACGTCGAAATTGCGGAGAAGGTCGGTGAAGAGAACATCTTTATCTTCGGCCATACTGTTGAAGAAGTGAAAGCCATCAAAGCCAAAGGGTACGACCCGGTGAAATGGCGTAAAAAAGACAAAGTGCTGGATGCGGTGCTGAAAGAGCTGGAAAGCGGTAAGTACAGCGACGGCGACAAGCACGCGTTTGACCAGATGCTGCACAGCATGGACAAACAGGGCGGCGACCCGTATCTGGTGATGGCTGACTTCACGGCTTATGTTGAAGCGCAGAAGCAGGTCGACGTGCTGTACCGCGACCAGGACGCCTGGACCCGCGCGTGTATCCTGAACACCGCGCGCTGCGGCATGTTCAGCTCTGACCGCTCAATCCGTGATTATCAGGCCCGTATCTGGCAGGCAAAACGCTAAGGAAGCGCGATGGAGAGTAAACGTCTGGACAGTGCCGCGCAGGCGGCGGGAATTAGCCTCAGTTACATCAATGCGCACGGCAAACCGCAGTCTATTGGTGCGGACACCAAAAGACGTTTGCTGGATGCTATGCATAAAACCGACGCGAAAGCGTCGGGTACGCCAGTGCCGAACGTGAAGGTCTTTACCGCAGGCAAAAAGATGCCGCTGACGGTGGAAGGGCGCGGCGAATTCAGCTGGCTGCTCACTACCGAAGAGGGGCACCAGCACAAAGGCCACGCCACCGGCGGCAAAACGTTCAACCTTCCGGCGAAGCTGCCGGAGGGCTACCACAGCCTGACGCTCACCCAGAATGACAGCCGCTTCCACTGTCGGGTGATCGTCGCGCCGAAGCGTTGCTATGAGCCGCAGGCGCTGCTTGAAGGCAAAAAACTGTGGGGCGCCTGCGTGCAGCTCTATACGCTGCGTTCCGACAGCAACTGGGGCATTGGCGATTTTGGCGACCTAAAGAATATGCTGGTATCCGTGGGGGAGCGCGGCGGGGCGTTTATCGGCCTCAACCCGATCCACGCCCTCTATCCGGCCAACCCGGAAAGCGCGAGCCCGTACAGCCCGTCTTCCCGCCGCTGGCTGAACGTGATTTACATCGACGTTAACGCGTTAGACGATTTCAAAAACAGCAAAGAGGCGCAGGCCTGGTGGAAGCTGGACACCACGAAGCAGATGCTGCAACAGGCTCGCGATGCGGAGTGGGTGGACTATGCCACCGTGACCGCGCTGAAAATCGCGGCGCTGCGTCTGGCCTGGAAGGGCTTTGCGAAGCGTGACGACGAGCAGATGGCAGCCTTCCGCCAGTTTGTGATGCAGGAGGGGGAAAGCCTGTACTGGCAGGCGGCGTTTGATGCGCTGCATGCGTATCAGGTGCAAGAGGACGAGATGCGCTGGGGCTGGCCGGTGTGGCCGGAAGCGTATCAGTCCGTGGATACCCCGGAAGTGAAAGCGTTCTGTAAGACGCATGCCGACGAGGTGGACTTCTATCTCTGGTTGCAGTGGCTGGCGTACAGCCAGTTTGCCGCCTGCTGGCAGGTGAGCCAGGGCTATAACATGCCGATCGGGCTGTATCGCGATCTGGCCGTCGGCGTGGCGGAAGGCGGAGCGGAAACCTGGTGTGACCGTGAGCTTTACTGCCTGAAGGCTTCCGTGGGTGCGCCGCCGGACATCCTGGGCCCGCTCGGTCAGAACTGGGGCCTGCCGCCGATGGATCCGCACGTGATGGCGGCGCGTGCCTACGAGCCGTTTATCGACCTGCTGCGCGCGAACATGCAGAACTGCGGGGCGCTGCGTATCGATCACGTGATGTCCGTGCTGCGTCTGTGGTGGATCCCGTACGGTGAAACGGCCGATCACGGGGCGTACGTGCAGTATCCGGTGGACGATCTGCTGTCGATCCTCGCGCTGGAGAGTCAACGTCATCAGTGCATGGTGATTGGTGAAGATCTCGGTACGGTGCCGGTTGAGATTGTCAGCAAGCTCCGCGACAGCGGGGTCTACTCCTACAAAGTGCTCTATTTTGAAAACGACCATGAGAAAACCTTCCGCGCGCCGAAAGCGTACCCAGAACAGTCAATGGCAGTCGCGACGACGCACGATCTTCCTACGCTCAGAGGCTACTGGGAAAGCGGTGACCTGACGCTCGGCAAAACGCTGGGTCTCTATCCTGATGAAGAGGTTCTGCGCGGGCTGTATCAGGATCGCGAGCTGGCGAAGCAGGGGCTGCTGGACGCGCTGCATAAGCATGGCTGTCTGCCGAAGCGCGCCGGGCATAAGGCGTCGCTGATGTCGATGACGCCAACGCTTAACCGTGGCTTACAGCGCTATATTGCCGACAGCAACAGCGCATTGCTCGGCCTGCAACCCGAAGACTGGATTGATATGGCGGAGCCGGTGAACGTTCCCGGCACCAGCTATCAATACAAAAACTGGCGTCGCAAGCTCTCCACTACGCTTGAGAAGATATTTACGGATGACGGCGTGAACAGGCTGATTAAGGATTTGGATAAGCGGCGAAAAGCAGCCGGGAAGAAGTGATAAAAAACCCGCCAGTGGCGGGTTTTTATTATCAGGTAATGCTCATGTAGGTCGGGTAAGGCGTAGCCGCCACCCGACTTAGGGTATCAGACCACCATATTCAACAGCAGCACCCCGACCAGGCCACACACCGAAATAATGGTCTCCAGCGCGGACCAGGACTTGATGGTTTCACCGATGGTCAGGTTGAAGTACTCCTTGAACAGCCAGAAGCCCGGATCGTTCACGTGGGAGAAAATCACGCTACCGGAACCGACCGCGATAACCATCAGCTCAGGGCTGACGCCCGTCGTGGCAATCAGCGGTGCAACGATGCCGCCCGCGGTGATCGCCGCAACGGTCGCAGAACCCAGCGCAATACGCAGAACGGCGGCGATAGACCACGCCATCAGCAGCGGGGAGACGTTGGTTTCGTGCATCATGGCAGCGATGTATTTATCCACGCCGCTGTCGACCAGCACCTGCTTGAACGCGCCGCCGCCGCCGATGATCAGCAGCATCATGGCGATGATTTTGATGGAAGAGGTCAGCGTGTCGTTGATCTGATCCATGGAGCGACCGCGGTTAAGACCGAAGGTGAACATCGCAATCAATACCGCAATCAGCGTTGCCATTACCGGGTCGCCCAGGAACTCTGCAACGGACAGGAACGCGTGACCTTTCGGCAGAACCATCTCTGCTACGGCACGCATCGCCATCAGGATCACCGGCACCAGTGAGGTCCAGACGCTGACGCCAAAGCCCGGCATCTCTTCTTCTGAGAAGGTTTTGGCGCTGTACAGGCCTTCCGGGATGGGCTTATCAATGCCTTTCAGGAAGCGTGCATAAACAGGGCCCGCCAGGATAACCGTTGGGATCGCCAGAATCGTACCGAACAGCAGGGTTTTACCCATATCGGCGTGGAAGATGGTGGCGATAGCGGTTGGGCCCGGGTGCGGCGGCAGGAAGCCGTGGGTGACGGACAGCGCCGCAGCCATCGGCACGCCCACGAACAGCAGCGGGATGTTGGCGGCAGCGGCGATAGTGAACACCAGCGGCAGCATCAGCACGAAGCCCACTTCATAGAACAGCGCGAAACCGACGGTAAAACCGGTTAAGACCACCGCCCACTGGATATGCTGCTTGCCAAATTTATCGATAAGCGTGGTGGCAATACGCTGCGCGCCACCGCAGTCCGCGAGCATTTTACCCAGCATGGCGCCGAAGCCCATGATCAGCGCCAGGCTGCCGAGCGTACCGCCGACACCGGCTTTGATGGAGCTGATAACTTTAACCAGCGGCATTCCCTGCATCAGACCGACTGCAAGTGCCACCAGAACCAGAGCGATAAATCCGTTCATTTTGAAGCGGATCATCAAGAGCAGTAATAACACAACACCGATAGCGACGATGACTAATGGCATGATTGACCTGGCCTTTGAATTGTTATGGGTAACGTCATTGTTTCAACGACAAATTCCGGTTGTCCCAACTGGGAACAGAGCGTTAACGGCACTCATACTGATGCCTGCGAAAACGTTAAGTTTAGTCGGCTGTTATAGGGGTGTTGAGTGCCCATGGGAATGATACGGGTAACATGCTGTGATTGAGAATCACCCAGGGAGGCAAAATGTGAATTATGAGACGCAGGTCAACATATGGAGTGAGATCGGCGGGAAAACAAAAGCCGGGTGGCGGCTTCGCCTAACCCGGCCTACGATCCTTGCAGATTGTGTTTGTAGGCCCGGTAAGCGCAGCGCCACCGGGCAATACAGACGGGTACTGAATTAGTAGTAAGAGTGCTCGCCGCGCTGGTGCTCGGTCAGATCGCGCACGCCTTTCAGTTCAGGGAATTCGTTCAGCAGCTGCTTCTCGATCCCTTCTTTCAGGGTTACATCAACCATGGAGCAGCCGTTACAGCCGCCGCCAAATTGCAGGATCGCCAGACCCTCTTCGGTGATTTCCATCAGGGAAACACGTCCACCGTGGCCGGCCAGCTGTGGGTTGATCTGCGATTGCAGCAGATATTCCACGCGCTCCATCAGCGGGGCATCGTCAGAGACTTTACGCATCTTCGCGTTTGGCGCTTTCAGCGTCAGCTGAGAGCCCAGCTGGTCGGTAACGAAATCAATCTCCGCATCTTCAAGATACGGCGCGCTCAGCTCATCAACGTACGCGGTGAGCTGTTCAAATTTAAGGGCAGTGTCAGTTGCTTCCACGGCATCCGGAGGACAATAAGAGACACCACATTCTGCATTCGGAGTGCCTGGATTGATCACAAACACGCGGATCTGCGTCCCTTCTTCCTGATTTGCCAGCAGTTTGGCAAAGTGCGCTTGTGCAGAATCGGAAATACGGATCATAGCTTTGGCCTAATAGTTGACTAAATTACCTGGGTATAATCATACGCCCATTGGAGAAGGGCTACAAGGTACGGCACAGACACCATACCTGAACTGACGCGGCGCCGCTTTGCAAAAGCAGTCGGGAAAGTTCAGCGACGGTACTGCCCGTGGTGACGACATCATCCACAATCGCGATATGGAGACCGTTGACCGGCAATTCAAGGCGAAAGGCGTTTTTCAGGTTCCTTTTGCGCAGCCGGGCATTGAGGCGGTGCTGAACCGCAGTGGCATGTACGCGCTTCAGCGCGCAGGCAGCGTACCGACAGCCCAGCCAGCGGGCGAGCGGACGGCACAGCAGGTCGCTTTGATTATATCCCCGCTGCCAGTGGCGACGCCGAAAGAGGGGCACGTTCATAATCAGGTCGATCTTCGGCAGCCCCCGCGTTCGCCGCGCCTGCAAGACCGCCAGTAATAGCAGACGCGCCAGCGGCTTCGCCAGGCGGGTCTGGCTGGAAAACTTAAACTGATGAACCAGACGGCTCAGCGGCAAAACGTAATCATCCACCGCCACCAGCGCGCGCCACGGCGGCGCTTTTTTCAGGCATCGCCCGCAGGGGAGCGTCTGGCTGACGGCAGGCAAGCCGCATTGCGGGCAGCCCTTCAGCCAGCCCAGTGCTCGCGTACAAACGGAACAGACGCCCCACTTACTCAGCGCAAGCGGCATTCGGCATAGCCAGCACAAGCCGGGCACTGTTAGCATACGCAACCTCCATGTAAAAAAAGAGAACGATAGCTGATGAAGACGCTGTGGTGGCAGACCGTTGGAACGGGAAATTGTCATCTTGTGCTGCTGCACGGATGGGGACTGAACGCCGAAGTGTGGCGTTGCATAAGTGAGGAACTGGCCTCGCAATTTACGGTGCACCTGGTCGATCTGCCGGGGTATGGCCGCAGCCGCGGCTATGGGGCGATGACGCTCGACGACATGGCGAAGCAGGTTCTGGATGCCGCGCCGCAAAAAGCCGTCTGGCTCGGCTGGAGCCTGGGCGGGCTGGTGGCAAGCCAGATTGCGCTGAGCCATCCTGAGCGGGTGCAGGCGCTGGTGACCGTGGCCTCATCACCCTGCTTCAGCGCCCGCGAGGCGTGGCCGGGCATTAAACCCGAGGTGCTCGCCGGTTTCCAGCACCAGCTGAGCGAAGACTTCCAGCGGACGGTGGAGCGTTTTCTTGCGCTACAAACCATGGGGACAGAAACCGCGCGTCAGGACGCACGGACGCTGAAGCAGACGGTGCTTTCCCTGCCGATGCCGGACGTTGAGGTACTGAACGGTGGGCTGGAAATCCTGAAAACGGTCGATCTGCGCGAGCCGCTGGCGTCGCTGGCGGTGCCGCATCTGCGTATTTATGGCTACCTGGATGGGCTGGTCCCGCGCAAGGTGGTTCCGCTGCTGGATGCGCTGTGGCCGGAGAGTCAGTCACGGGTGGTTGCCAAAGCGGCACATGCGCCTTTCATCTCTCATCCTGCTGAGTTTTGTTCGGCGCTGTCCGGTTTTATTAGCGAAGCGTCCACCACTCCCTGAGGCAGGCTTTACCTTCCGGGCAATGTTTACAGCTGCCGGACAGACAACCGTCCGGCTCTTCCTGAATGCGCACGACTTTTCCCATGGCCTCCAGCCTTTCCAGCATGGCATCGATCATCGGCTGCGGCGTACGCAGGCTGAGGCTAAGCTGCTTCGCCTCCATTCGCCCCTGCAACGCCAGTAATTCCCGGACCTGAATCAACGATGCCATCGCTTTCCTCCTCAGTGACAGTCGCCCGCAGGGCTGCTACAGCAGGTGGTTGGGGTTTTGCGCGTCGCCAGCAGATTAATGTCAACGCGGCTACGCGCCCGGCGCAGCAGGCCAATCACCAGCACGTTGAACAGGATCACCGCCAGAATGCAGACCAGGCTGTAGCGCGGATGCTGACTGTAATTGACGGTCTGATAAAACACCGTCGCCAGCGAGTAGGCAATGTTCAGCCCCCAGAGGATGGAGAAGCCCATCCAGCCGCGGCTGGACTCGCGGGCAATGGCGCCCATCACCGAGATGCACGGAATATAGAGCAGGACGAAGATCAGGTAGCTGTAGGCCGCTGACGCGCTGCCAAATTTCTGGCCCATCACGCCCATTGCTCCGGTCGCCATTTCGCCGTCGCCTTTGCTGGCTTCAATCGGGTTCGCCAGCACGCTCAGGCTGAAGGTATCTTTCAGGCTCTGCCAGGTCTCTTCCACCGCGCCGAGCAGTTCATCGCCGAGGTGGAACGCCGCCGGATTAAACTCCTCTTCCTGGATATTCTCAGCGGTGTAGAGCGTGTTCAGGGTGCCGACCACCACCTCTTTCGCCATCGCGCCGGTGAACAGGCCCACGGTTGCCTGCCAGTTGTCTTCCTGAACGCCAATCGGTTTGAAGACCGGCGTAATGATCCGGCTGACGGAGGCGAGGGCGGAATCGTTAATGTTGTCCGCCGCCTGGCCGCTCAGGGTGAAGCTGTTCAGGGCGCTCAGGAAAATGCTGACGATAACAATCACCTTACCGGCGCGCAGAACGAAGCCCTTCAGGCGTTGCCACGTCTGTATGACCAGACTTTTCAGGTGCGGAACGTGATACACCGGCAGCTCCATCACGAACGGCGACGCTTCGCCGCGCATGATGGTGTGCTTCAGCATCAGGCCGGTGAGGATCGCCATCACAATACCCAGCACATACAGGGAGAAGACGGCCAGCGCCCCTTCCTGACCAAAGAACGCCGCGGCAAAGACCGCGAAGATCGCCAGTCGCGCGCCGCAGGACATGAACGGCGCCATCATGATGGTCATCAGGCGTTCGCGCGGTGCATCCAGCGTACGCGCGCCCATCACGGACGGCACGTTACAGCCGAAGCCGACAATCAGCGGCACGAACGATTTACCCGGCAGCCCCAGCGCCTGCATCAGGCGGTCCATCACGAAGGCCGCGCGCGCCATGTAGCCGGAATCCTCAAGGAAGGAGAGGAACAGGTACATCATGCCGATTTGCGGCACCAGCGGGAGGACGGTGTTGATCCCGCCGCCGATCCCCTGCGCAAGGAAGATAGTCAGCCATTCCGGGAAGTGGAGGGTATAGCCCAGCCACTGAATGCCGTGCACGAAGATAGCAACAGAGCCGCCATCAAAGATAGGTTGTAATGCGCCGCCGATGTTAATGGCGAGCAGGAACATCACGTACATCACCAGTAAAAAGATCGGCAAACCGAGGAAGCGGTTGAGCACAATCTTATCCACGGCGGCGGTGAAGCGGCTCGGTTCAGCGGTTAAGGCATTACTGACCACGTCACAGATCGCGGCGATGGCCTGATAGCGCGCATCGGCAATGTGCAGGGCCGGGTCATCCAGCTCGTCGCTCAGGCGAGCCAGCGCAACGTCCAGCTTATCCGCCGCATCGCCTGCGTAGGCGCGGCTATAGATATCGCCTTCCAGCATTTGCAGGCCAAGCCACAGACGCTGTCTGGCGGGCATGGTGTTGTCCATCTCCTGCGCCAGCTGTCTGGCTTCGCGCAGCAGCGGCTGGGCGTAGTGCACCAGCTCGACGTCGGCATTGCCCGCGTGGCGGTCAATCGCCAGCTTCAGGGCGTCAATGCCGCGCGCGCGGGTAGAAACCAGCGGTACCACCGGGCAGCCCAGACGGGCGGAGAGGGCGTCGACGTCGATGCGCAGCTTTTGCTTTTCCGCGATGTCGAGCATGTTGAGCGCCACGATGCAGGGAATACCCAGCTCCAGCAGCTGTAACGTGAGATACAGATTGCGCTCGAGGTTGGAAGCATCCACCACGTTGATGAGCATATCTGCGTCGCCGCTCAGAATATAGTGGCAGGCAATTTGCTCATCGAGAGAGGTCTGGGAGGAAATCGTAGTGAGGGAATAAGTTCCCGGTAAATCAACCAGCGTGACCTGGTTATCCGTCGTGGTGAACTGGCCTTCTTTGCGTTCAACCGTTACGCCTGCCCAATTTCCCACGCGCTGGCGCGCGCCGGTTAGCTGATTAAATAAGGTTGTCTTGCCGGAATTAGGATTGCCAATTAAGCCAATAGTTAATTTTTTCATTGTAGTAGACTCACTGAAACCGCTGGCTTGTTAACGGGATAAAGATTCAACTTCAATTAATGCGAGATCTTTTTTTCGCAGAACCAGATTAACGCGTCGGGTTTCGATATGAATGGGGTCGCCCAACGGCGCGACGCGCACCACCTGGAATGATGAGCCGGGTAGCATACCCAGTGACAGCAGCTTCTGCCGATAGGCCGGGCTTATCTCACGGGTAAAACCGATAATTTTCCACGCACTGTCTGGAGTGAATTGCATAGCGCCTGATTCCACGAGAGGTTAAATAATCTACACTGCGATGATAATGAGAATAGTTTTTATCAGCAATAATAAAAATGTGACGGGATGTTGTTAAGCGTATTATTTTGCGGTCGGATTGACCTTGCTCAATATTTGCGGAAGTACCGAAAGGGAAGGATAAATGTATTTTGTTAACGGAGTGATAAATAGTGGTTTAAATATGGATACACCATATTTATTTTAATTTCCTGCGGCCTGCTTGCCGGGCGGCACTGCGTTTGCCAGGCCTACAAAATCGTAGGCCTGGTAAGCGTAGCGCCACCGGGCATTTACAGATTTAGCGTTTCTTACCCATTGCCGCTGCCAGCGCATCCATCATCGCGCTGTTGCCCGCCGGCTGTGCGTCGCGTCCGCGTGGCTTCGCGGCTTTCGCTGCCGGACGCTGCTGTTCACGGCCACCGCCATTACCGCCACGGCGCGCGCTGGTGTCGCCCGGCTGCTCGTCCAGACGCATGGTCAGGGCGATACGCTTGCGCTGGAGATCCACTTCCAGCACTTTCACCTTCACGATGTCGCCCGCTTTGACCACGGTGTGCGGATCTTCAACGAACTTGTCGGCGAGGGAAGAGATATGCACCAGACCATCCTGATGCACGCCGATATCCACAAACGCGCCGAAGTTGGTCACGTTGGTCACCGCACCTTCCAGCACCATACCCGGGAGCAGGTCATTCATGGTTTCCACGCCGTCAGCAAAGGTCGCGGTTTTGAACTCAGGACGCGGATCGCGGCCCGGTTTTTCCAGCTCTTTGATGATGTCGGTCACCGTCGGCACGCCGAACTGTTCGTCGGTGAAATCCACCGCCTTCAGGTTACGCAGCGCGCTGCTGTCGCCCATCAGGTCTTTCAGCGCCTGCTGGGTGGCGGCCAGAATACGCTCAACGACCGGGTACGCTTCCGGGTGAACGGTGGAGGCATCCAGCGGGTTATCGCCGTGGTTGATGCGCAGGAAGCCCGCGCACTGCTCAAACGCTTTCGGCCCGAGGCGGCTCACCTTCAGCAGCTGCTGGCGGTTCTGGAACTGACCGTTCTCGTCGCGCCAGGCGACGATATTCTGCGCCATCATGCGGGTTAAGCCCGCGACGCGGGTCAGCAGGGGAACGGAGGCGGTGTTCAGGTCCACGCCGACGGCGTTAACGCAGTCTTCCACCACCGCATCCAGCTTGCGCGCCAGCTGCGTCTGGCTCACGTCGTGCTGATACTGGCCCACACCGATGGATTTCGGGTCGATCTTCACCAGCTCCGCCAGCGGATCCTGCAAACGACGGGCAATAGAGACCGCGCCGCGCAGGGAAACGTCCAGGTCCGGGAACTCCTGCGCCGCCAGTTCTGAGGCGGAATAGACCGATGCCCCCGCCTCGCTGACGATCACCTTCTGCGCCGTCACTTTCGGGAACTGCTTCTGCACGTCAAGGTAGAAACGCTCGGTTTCGCGGGACGCCGTACCGTTACCGATGGCGACCAGCTCGACGTTATATTTTTCACACAGCGCGGCCACGACCGTCGCCGCCTTAGCCGCCTGACCGGTGTGCGGGTAAATGGTGTCGGTGGCGACCAGCTTGCCGGTGCCGTCAACGACCGCCACCTTCACGCCGGTACGCAGACCCGGATCGAGCCCCATGGTGGCGCGCAGGCCAGCGGGGGCGGCCATCAGCAGGTCGTGCAGGTTACGGGCGAAGACGTTGATCGCTTCGTCTTCGGCGCGCTCGCGCACGGTGCCCATCAGCTCGGTTTCGAGGTGCATCAGCACCTTAATGCGCCAGGTCCAGCTCACCACGCCTTTGCGCCAGCTGTCCGCCGGGGCGTTGTTCAGGCGCAGGCCGAGGTGATCGATAATAATCTGCTCGCAGTGGCTCTCTTTTGGCGGCTCGTCAAACTGTGGATCGGCATTAAGGGAGAGTTGCAGCACGCCTTCGTTACGGCCGCGGAACATCGCCAGCGCGCGGTGGGACGGCGCGGTAGAAATCGGTTCGTGGTGATCGAAATAGTCGCGGAATTTCGCGCCTTCTTCCTCTTTGCCGGTCACCACGGTGGAGACGATATGCGCGTTCTTCCACAGGTAATCACGCACTTTGGCGAGCAGCGCCGCGTCTTCGGCAAAACGCTCCATCAGAATGTAGCGAGCGCCGTCCAGCGCGGCTTTGGTGTCCGCTACGCCTTTGTCGGCGTCGATAAATTTGGCGGCTTCGGTTTCCGGGTCGTGAGACGGCTCGTTCCACAGCAGGTCGGCCAGCGGCTCAAGGCCGGCCTCGATCGCAATCTGCCCGCGCGTGCGGCGCTTCGGTTTGTACGGCAGATAGAGATCTTCAAGTTCGGTTTTGCTCAGGGTGCCGTTAATGGCTTTTTCCAGGTCACTGGTCAGCTTGCCCTGCTCGCCGATAGATTTGAGGATCGCCTGACGTCGGTCTTCCAGTTCGCGCAGATAGCCCAGACGCGTCTCCAGGTTACGCAGCTGCGTGTCATCCAGACCGCCGGTGACTTCCTTACGATAACGTGCAATAAACGGCACGGTGTTCCCTTCATCAAGCAGGCGAACGGCAGCTTCTACCTGTTCGGCTCTGGCCTGAATATCACCCGCAATAATGCGGCAGAGCGACTCTTTCATCATGGTCAGTTCATCTTGTGGATCGAAAATCAGGGGGATAGTTATACGGGCTGACACCAAAAAATGCCAGCCGGGGAGGGCGCTCTCGGACTATTTAACATACTCGATTTCGTTGACGTACCAGCTTGCTTCACCGGCGGGCGTCTGGACAACGGCTAAATCGCCCACCTCTTTTTTCAGCAGGGCGCGGGCCATCGGTGAGTCGATAGAGATGTAATCCTTACGACCGAAAATTTCATCGTAACCGACGATGCGAAAACGCAGGGTGTTGCCATCGTCGTTTTCGATCTCCACCCAGGCGCCGAAAAAGACTTTACCTTCCTGCTGCGGGGAGTAATCGACGATTTTGAGATTCTCGAGGCACTTCGTCAGGTAGCGTACCCGGCGATCGATTTCGCGCAGCCGCTTTTTATTGTACTGGTAGTCCGCATTCTCGCTGCGATCGCCCAGGCTTGCCGCCCAGGTGACTTTTTTGGTCACTTCCGGACGCTCTTCGCGCCACAGGTAATCCATCTCTTTTTTGAGTTTTTCGTACCCTTCACGGGTGATCAGAGGCGTTTTCATAGTGCAGCCTTTAATGCCGGTTAACTGTCTTTGCGCACAATACGTAGCGCACAGTGTAACAGACAAGATTAATAATGATTTATGTGATGAAATGAACAGATAAGCTGCTGTTAAATATGCTTTGTAACAATTTCGTCTAGAATTTATACCAGAATTTGCTGGTCGAACACGTGCACTTTTTTAGAATACGCTGTTCCAGGCCTATCCGAACCTTTGGGAGTACACACAATGCAAGAGAACTACAAAATTCTGGTCGTGGATGACGACATGCGCCTGCGTGCGCTGCTGGAACGTTATCTGACAGAGCAGGGCTTCCAGGTTCGTAGCGTCGCGAACGCGGAACAGATGGATCGTCTGCTGACGCGTGAATCCTTCCACCTGATGGTGTTGGACCTGATGCTGCCTGGCGAAGACGGGCTCTCTATCTGCCGTCGTCTGCGCAGCCAGAGTAACCCGATGCCGATCATCATGGTGACAGCGAAGGGTGAAGAAGTTGACCGTATCGTCGGCCTTGAGATTGGCGCTGATGACTACATTCCTAAGCCGTTCAACCCGCGTGAACTGCTGGCGCGTATTCGCGCCGTGCTGCGTCGTCAGGCGAACGAGCTGCCGGGCGCGCCATCTCAGGAAGAGGCAGTCATTGCATTCGGTAAGTTCAAGCTGAACCTCGGCACCCGTGAGATGTTCCGTGAAGATGAGCCAATGCCGCTCACCAGCGGCGAGTTCGCGGTGCTGAAAGCGCTGGTCAGCCACCCGCGTGAGCCGCTCTCCCGTGACAAGCTGATGAATCTGGCGCGTGGTCGTGAATACTCGGCGATGGAGCGTTCTATCGACGTGCAGATCTCTCGTCTGCGCCGCATGGTGGAAGAAGATCCGGCGCATCCTCGTTACATTCAGACCGTGTGGGGTCTGGGCTACGTGTTTGTTCCGGACGGCTCTAAAGCATGAGGCGAATGCGCTTCTCGCCGCGAAGTTCGTTTGCCCGCACGCTGTTATTGATCGTCACCCTGCTGTTCGTCAGCCTGGTGACGACCTACCTGGTGGTGCTGAACTTTGCGATCCTGCCGAGCCTTCAGCAGTTTAATAAGGTGCTGGCATACGAAGTGCGTATGCTGATGACCGACAAACTGCAACTGGAGGACGGCACGCAGTTGGTTGTTCCCCCGGCGTTCCGTCGGGAAATCTACCGTGAGCTGGGTATTTCGCTCTACTCCAACGAAGCGGCGGAAGACGCTGGCCTGCGCTGGGCGCAGCATTATGAATTCCTCAGCCAGCAGATGGCGCAGCAGCTTGGCGGCCCGACGGAAGTGCGCGTTGAGGTCAATAAAAGCTCGCCGGTTGTCTGGCTGAAAACCTGGCTGTCACCCAACATCTGGGTGCGTGTTCCGCTCACCGAAATCCATCAGGGCGACTTCTCGCCACTGTTCCGTTACACCCTGGCGATCATGCTGCTGGCCATCGGCGGCGCGTGGCTGTTTATTCGTATCCAGAACCGACCGCTGGTCGACCTGGAGCATGCGGCATTGCAGGTCGGTAAAGGAATTATCCCACCGCCGCTGCGCGAGTATGGCGCGTCGGAAGTGCGCTCGGTGACGCGTGCGTTTAACCACATGGCGGCAGGCGTTAAACAGCTGGCGGACGACCGTACGCTGCTGATGGCCGGGGTCAGCCATGACCTTCGCACCCCGCTGACGCGCATCCGGCTGGCGACAGAGATGATGGGCGAGCAGGACGGTTATCTCGCTGAATCTATTAATAAAGATATAGAAGAGTGTAACGCCATCATCGAGCAGTTTATCGATTATCTGCGCACCGGGCAGGAAATGCCGATGGAGATGGCGGATCTGAACGCGGTGCTGGGAGAAGTGGTCGCCGCGGAAAGCGGCTATGAACGTGAAATAGCGACCGATCTTCAGGCGGGTGAGATTCAGGTACGTATGCACCCGCTCTCCATCAAACGCGCGGTGGCGAATATGGTGGTCAACGCGGCGCGCTACGGCAACGGCTGGATCAAAGTCAGCAGCGGTACGGAACTCAACCGCGCCTGGTTCCAGGTGGAAGACGATGGTCCGGGCATCAAGCCTGAGCAGCGTAAGCACCTGTTCCAGCCTTTCGTGCGCGGCGACAGCGCGCGCAGCACCAGCGGCACGGGCTTAGGCCTGGCGATTGTGCAGCGTATTGTTGATAACCATAACGGACTGCTGGAAATTGGCACCAGCGAACGGGGTGGATTGAGTATTCGCGCATGGTTACCGGTGCCGGTTTTACGGGGGCAGGTAAAAGAGAGTTAAAAAAGGGTGGCTTTAGCCACCCTTTTCGTAGGTCGGGTAAGGCGAAGCCGCCACCCGACAAGGTTCAGTCTCTGCGGCCTGATGCCCTCACCCCGACCCTCTCAAGGGCTACAGCTTCGGACCCGCACTCACCAGCGCTTCACCTGCCGGGGTATCGGTATACTTCTCAAAGTTTTCGATAAACAGTTTCGCCAGCGATTCTGCCTTCTCGCGCCACTGTTCCGGTGAACCGTAGGTGTTGCGCGGGTCAAGGATACGCGTATCCACGCCCGGCAGCTCGGTTGGGATCGCCAGATCAAACATCGGCAGCGTAAAGGTCTCGGCGTTGTCCAGCGAACCGTCCAGGATGGCGTCGATGATGGCGCGGGTATCTTTGATGGAGATACGCTTGCCGGTACCGTTCCAGCCGGTGTTCACCAGATAGGCCTGCGCGCCGGACGCCTGCATGCGTTTCACCAGCACTTCCGCGTACTGCGTCGGGTGCAGCGACAGGAACGCCGCGCCGAAGCAGGCGGAGAAGGTTGGAGTTGGCTCGGTCACGCCGCGCTCGGTACCCGCCAGCTTAGCGGTAAAGCCAGAGAGGAAGTGGTACTGCGTCTGGCTGGCGGTCAGGCGGGAAACTGGCGGCAGCACGCCGAACGCGTCCGCGGTCAGGAAAATCACCTTCGTGGCGTGGCCCGCCTTCGACACCGGCTTCACGATGTTGTCGATGTGGTAAATCGGGTAAGACACGCGGGTGTTTTCGGTTTTGGACGCATCGTCGAAGTCGACGGAGCCATCGGCACGCACGGTGACGTTTTCCAGCAGCGCATCGCGACGAATTGCGTGGTAGATATCCGGCTCTGCCTCTTCAGACAGGCGAATGGTCTTCGCGTAGCAGCCGCCTTCAAAGTTAAACACGCCGTCGTCGTCCCAGCCGTGCTCGTCGTCGCCAATCAGACGACGTTTTGGATCGGTGGACAGCGTGGTTTTACCGGTGCCGGAAAGGCCGAAGAATACCGCCACGTCACCTTTTTCACCGACGTTCGCCGAGCAGTGCATGGAGGCGATACCGCGCAGCGGCAGCAGGTAGTTCATGACCGAGAACATCCCTTTCTTCATTTCGCCGCCGTACCAGGTACCGCCGATCAGCTGGATACGCTCGGTCAGGTTGAAGGCGATGAAGTTTTCGGAGTTCAGACCCTGCTCTTTCCACTGCGGGTTGGTGCATTTCGCGCCGTTCATCACGATAAAGTCAGGGGTGAAGTTTTGCAGTTCTTCATCGGTCGGACGAATGAACATGTTCTTCACGAAATGCGCCTGCCAGGCCACTTCAGTGATAAAGCGAACGGAGAGACGGGTGTCGGCGTTAGCGCCGCAGAAAGCATCGACGATGAACAGACGCTTGCCGGAAAGCTGATGGGTGACGAGCCCTTTCAGATGCTGCCAGGTTTCAGGAGAGAGCGGTTTGTTATCGTTCTTCCCTTTGCCTTTATCGGCCCACCACAGCGTATCGCGGGTGGTATCATCTCGGACGATGTATTTATCTTTCGGCGAACGGCCGGTAAAAATACCGGTATCGACGGCGATAGCACCAAGATTCGTCAACACACCTCGCTCGTACCCTTCCAGCGCGGGATTAAGCTCTTCCTGATACAGCGTATCGTAATCGGGGTTGTAGACCACTTCCTGGACGTCGTGAATACCATAAGCCTTGAGATCTTGCGGGGTTAAACCATTAACACGCATATCACTGCTCCTTAGCCAATATGTACTGCCTGAAATTGTAGGGTTTTTCTGGGGATGTTAACCGCGACGGGGCTCATAGATTTACGTATCTGGCAAAACCCTTACTAACGGAAAACGCTGCGACTCCAGTCACAGGGCGGGCAGATTATCGCAGGAATCGCTTTTTGGTTGGGGAAAATGTTCTTAAAAGGTTAATCTCTGGTGAATTTATCCGGAAGAATGTGAATGTAATCGCATACATGAAAGAAAATTACGTAAGGGTTACATTGGGAAAACGATTCATGTCTCCTGCAACTATGATTTCAGATATTGCCGTTGACACCCTGATATCGCTTTAATGGGACACTGTATTTTTCGTAAGCAAGGGATGAAAGATGGACAACAGTGAAACGTTATCCCCTTCCACGCGCCTGGCCGTCGTGCTGGCGGGCGCTTTACAGGGAGTGCTCTGCTATGCCATTACCTGGTACATCGGGCATGCGAAATTGCCGTCCGATACGCTGTGGTTGATGTGCGTTATTCCTGCCACCGTGGTAATGACGACCACGATGTCGCTTGCTGTGACATCGTTCAGAAAGCCTTTTTTGTGGCTGGCGCTCGGGTTGATCGGCGCGGCAGTCGCGGGTATGGGCGGCTGGCTTAAGTGGAGCGTTGCAGGACTCGAAAGCTGGAGTCTCAGAGATGAGATGCTCGTTTTCGGCTTTCATCTGCTGCTGATGACGCTGTTGGTGTTGCCATGGCTTCAGCGGCGTCTGGATCCTGTCCCGACTACCTCGTTTTACAGCGACTTTTATCAACGCAACTGGCATAACGCGCTGACGCTGCTCATTATTTTTGTTTCGAATGGTCTCTTCTGGCTGGTGCTTTTCCTCTGGGCCGAGCTTTTCGAACTTATCGGCATCGGCTTTTTTGATCGGCTTTTCTTCCATTCTGACGGGTTTATTTCAGTGGCGATTGGCGTGGTTTCAGCCAGTGCGGCCGTTCTCACGCGTATGCAGGTAAGGTTAATCCTTGCCCTGCAAAATCTGCTGACCCTCATCGCCACCGGTCTGCTTCCCCTGATGGCGGCGCTGGCGCTGCTCTTTATTGGCGCATTGCCTTTTGTCGGCTTTGAATCCATTTCAGCCAGAATATCCGCCGCGGGCTTGCTGACCACCTTAGCGCTGCTGCTGTTATTCCTGGTGACGATAGTGTGGCATCCACAGCGTCAAACGCTGCCTTACTATGCCCCGCTGCGAGGGATGATTCGCCTTGCCGTGGCTATCGTACCCGCGTATCCGGTTCTGGCGGGATGGGCGCTGTGGCTACGCATTTCGCAATACGGCTGGTCACCCGAGCGTTTGTACGGGGTATTAATAACCATCGTGGCGCTGGTCTGGGCGGTCGGTTTTTGCGCCAGCGTCCTGATTCAGCGCCGTGAACCGCAGAAAATCCATGCGTACGTCATTCCGGCGACCGGGCTGCTTTCCCTCGTCTTCCTGGCGTTGATCCATACCCCCGTGCTGGATCCGTGGCGAATAAGCGTCGCAAGCCATATGGCCCGCTATCAGGACGGCAGGATAACTGCGGATCAAGTCAGCCTGTATATGCTCAGTAACGCTGGACGAAAGGGGCGGGAGGCGATGCTCACGCTGCAAAACGATCCGCAGTTTATCGCTAACCCAAAACGCCAGCGTGAAATAAATGGTCTTCTCTCCGGGAACGCTGGCGGAGCAGGTAAGATGACCGCCGCGATGCTGGAAAAACAGGTTCAGCTCGCACCGGGAATGGCTCGTCCTGATAAGGCATTGTGGCAAGCCATGCTCAGCAATCAGTATCGCTTTGAGAGCTGCGATAGCGCCCAGAGTAACTGTTTACTCATGCCGCTGGATCTTAACGGCGACGGCAAGCCGGAAGCCGTGCTATTTCAATTTACCGATCGCACGATTGTGGCTTACACACAAACCGACACGGGCTGGAGGCTCGCCGGGGACGCGTGGAAAATGCCGGAGGCGTTGACCAGAGAAGAACTTGACCGGGCATTAAGGCAGAGGAAAGTGAAATCTGTCGTGAAGCCCTGGGCGGATATTGAGATTTTTGGGGAGCGTGTCGATATGAGCTACGACAGTTATAATAATGCGCAGTGGCGTTAGCGCTCTTTCTTGCCGGGTGGCGCTACGCTTACCCGGCCTACAATTAGCAATCATATGAAAAAATTGCACAATTCATTGTAGGCCCGTGCAAGCATAGCGCCGCCGGGCAACTGGCTCAGAGCTTAGTGAACCTGCGGATCCGCCGGAGAGGCGTTATTGCGGATCTCCGCGATATCCATCGAATTGAACACGTAGTGCGTACCGCAGTAGTCACAGTGCATATCGATTTCACCGTCTTCCGCCATGATGCTGTCGATCTCTTCATCCGGCAGGGTTTTCAGTGCGCCAGCACAACGCTCGCGAGAGCAGGTGCACTTAAATTCCACCGCCTGCGGATCGTAAACCGTCACTTCTTCTTCGTGATACAGACGCCACAGCACGTCGGTCGCCGACAGGGTGAACAGCTCTTCCGCTTTGATGGTTTCCGTCAGCGTTGCCAGATGCTCGAAATCATTGGTCTGCGCATCCTGCGCAGGCAGAACCTGGAGCAGCATACCGCCGGCGGCAGGCTGGCCGTCAACTTCACCGGTACGGATGAACAGACGGGTTGGCAGCTGTTCGGAACGCATGAAGTAATCTTCCAGGCAGGCGGCAAGCGTATCGCCTTCCAGACCGACCACGCCCTGATAGCGCTCACCTTCTTCAGGCGAGATGGTGATGACCAGGTAGCCGTTACCGACCAGCGTTTTCAGATCGGCATTTTCAGGGATATCGCCCTGAACGCGCGCCACGCCGCGCATCTGCTGCTGGTTATTGCCGTTGATCACCGCCAGCGACATTGGGCCATCGCCCTGCAACTGTACGGTAATATCGCCTGCGAATTTCAGCGTGGCGGTCAGCAGGCTGGTGGCAACCAGCAGTTCGCCCAACAGGGTTTTCACCGGCAGCGGGTAGTTGTGGTTTTCCAGAATCTGTTTCCAGGTTTCGGATACGGTGACCAGCTCGCCGCGCACGGCGAATTGTTCAAACAGATAGCGGTGTAATTGGTCGTGTTGGGCCATTTTCATCTCTCGTGCAGGTGAGGGTTACTCGTTCTCACCGTGTTTAAATTTCATCAGATCGCGGCGCTCTTTTTTATCCGGTCGCCGGTCCGGGTGAGGCATGGTCAGCGCATTCATTTTGCGCGCCAGCGCGGTTTTCTCACGCTTCTCTATGCTCTGGGCCGTCTCTTCATAAAGCAAAACGGCTTCGGTTGCGGGCCGCCGCTGTTCGGTAATGGCTTTCACCACGACCGTTTTTTCATCGTTGCCCTGGCGAAGCGTCAACGTGGCATTCAGTTCAACCAGCTTGCTCGGTTTGCTGCGCTGGCCGTTGTAATGCACCTTTCCGCCATCAACCATTTCACGGGCAAGGGCGCGCGTTTTATAAAAACGGGCGGCCCACAGCCATTTATCCAGTCTTACCCCATCAGAGGGTTTTTCTTTCATGGCGTCTCCTTCACGGTAAGTGAGGGGATCATCCGGCGATAGTCGTTCAGCCCCGGATGTCGCAGATAGCTTTTTTCAGCCAGGCCGGAATCAGGATTGGTCACGCCCAGGCAATAGCGAATGCCAAATGCGGCCGCAGAATCCAGAATGGGCTCGCTGTCATCAATGAACAGCGTCCGTTCCGGCTGTAAACCGGTCTCTTCCACCACGGCATGCCACAACCGCTGATCCTCTTTCGGATAACCAAATGTGTGGGTGGAAAGCAATAAATCAAGGTGTGAAGCAAGACCGGTATGTTCCAGCTTCACGGCCAGGTTATGGGGATGCGCATTTGTCAGCAAAATGCGGCGCTTACCGCAGGCTTTCAGCGCGTCCAGAAACGGGACCGTATCGTCACGCAGTACGGCGCGTGCGCCCTGGGCGGTGGTCATGGCACAAATATCCAGACCGAGTCGCTCGCTCCAGTAGTCAAGACAGTACCAGTTTAGCGTATGCTGCACCGCGCTATATTGCGAACGAATGAATTCCTGCGCTTCCGCCGGGGAGATCCCCTGCTGTTCACCGTATGTTTCCGGGACCAGCTTTTGCCAGAAATAGTTATCAAAGGCGAGATCGAGCAGCGTGCCGTCCATATCAAGCAGGACGGTATCGACCGCCTGCCAGTCGATATCAAGATGCATAAGGGGGAACTCCAGCCAGAAGAAACGTGCGCGACAGGGTAGCACAACTTGTCGCGCAGGGACGTTATCCGATCAGGCTCTCAGAAGAGGAGATCAGTTTCGGGTTAAGGCAATTTTCGTAGTAGGCCTGGATGTCTGCCAGTCGCGTGCGGGAGCGCTGGTAGCGGCGTACGGCCTGATAACCGTTCCAGACAATGCACGCCAGCATCGCAATCAGCAGCAGTGATGTTCCTACGTAGCGCCACAGGCCAGCGCTGTCCGGCATGCGGTGCAGGCCAATATGACGCGTGCCGTTGGCGTCGGTAAACAGGGTAGTGACGATCCCTTCCGCGCTGAACGGCGTTCGCATCAGCATCTGCGCCAGACGCTGAAATTCGCTCCACTGTTCCTGAGCAGGATAGTCATACAGCGAAACCTGCGGATAGGGTTGATCCACCAGGTCGCTGCCTTCATCGCTGGCAATCACAAATCCGCCTGGCGCCGGGCTGTTAAGCGCCTGGGCCGCACGGGTGGTTTCTCGAAGCACGAAGGGGGCGGTAGACGTCGCCACCAGGTTATCCAGCGACTCGGCGCTGACCGGACGCAGAAGCACGTTCACGCCGTCGAGGCGTCCCGCTTCGGCGCGTTTCACCAGCGCATCCCAGTCCTTGCTGTTGCCGAGGTTGACCAGCGCGTTCTTAAGCCGGATACAGTCATCCTGAGCGGAACAGAGATCTTCAGTTTTCAGGACGATTTCGCCAAAGTCATCCAGCAGCACCATGCCCGACTTCTGGATGGCCGAGCGCAGGGCAGGGCTCACGCGAGAATCATCATCCGGTTTTGGATGGAGCTGGCGATTAATCGTCTGGGTGAGCGCGGTGGCCTTATTGACCACATCCGATTCCGGCAGCGGCAGCGGAGAGGCATCATTCCAGATGATCTGAGAGCAGTCGAACGGCGCGAACGGCGAATTCTGGCGCGTGTTCCAGGCGCCCGGCGTGTGGATATTACACATCCCGGTACCTTTCAGCCGCAACGTATCTCCCACGCGGACACCCGCTTCTTCAAGCTGCTGGACGCTGGTGGCTTCCACGGTTTGCGCCCCTTTGATCCACGACAGGGTAAACTTAATTGGCATATCCAGCGGCACGAAGAGCAGCAACATAACGAAGACGAGCGCGGCGCCACCGGCAATCACCGCGCTGCGAAGCCAGTGCTGAAGCGGGAAGTTTTTCACTTCGTCGTGCAGGGACAAATAACGTCCCTGGCGTACAACGTGGCGGTCGAGATAGATATCAATATCCGTTTTTTGGCCAAGGTCCTGCGCAATCCACGGCTGCCAGTGGCGCGGATAGATAAGATCGATGATCCCGAGCGAGATATTGTTGATATGTTCCTGATCGTTCTCGCCGAACAGTCCCCAGCGTTTTGGGGTTCCGCGCAGGCAGTGAATTTCACGTAACGACGTTTTTGCCGGCGGGGCAAATATGCCCCACAGTCCGGCGGCCAGAAGCAGTACCGCGCCACCCGCGAGCCACGGAACAAACACGTCCGGCGTCAGCAGGCAGATGAAAAAGAGCAGGAACGAGACGACAATCAGCACCGCTTCGCGAATGCCATCCGGGCGGCTCAGGACGTACTCTTCATGCGTCTCCTGACGGATGTTCAGCAGTTCAATCTGCTCTGTCTCTTCACCGCGAATGGAGGCCTGCGTTCCGCTCGCGCGCTCCAGCGCAAAGCGTGGCGCTTCCTGAACATATTCGCTCAGGGTGTGACCATTAAGGGAAATAACCAGCGGCAACGTATCGGTATGGATGAGCTCGACGCTGTTTTCATCGTTAATATACTGCTCCCAGAAGGGCGGCAGGTGGACTTCAACAGAATCGAGATAGTAACGCCACTTGTTGGGATCGTCGGTAGTGATGCCGTAGCGGGTAATGGAGCGCGTCACGCACAGAACGGTGTCGCTTTGTGCGTTCAGGTTAAGCGATACGGGGGCGGTGCTGGCGCCGGTAGGGCCAGGCGAAAGCCGGGATCGGTTCAGCGTGTCGAGATACTGCTCAACGGTGCTGCGTTCCTCTGGCGAGAGCTTGCGCGTGTTTGCCCCGGCGAACGCGTTTAAAAAGGGCAGCCGATAACGGCGATGTACGCGGCGCCTGAATACCCACACCGCAATCGACGCGCAGGCCAGCACAGCAGCGAGAAAAATCAAAATGGTGCTCATGCTTTCCCCATCTTACTTATCTTCTTACAGGTGTTGTCAGTCGCACCTTTTGTACAATGAATGAGATTCTGTGGTCGGCTATCGGCAAGTATGGAGTCTAACTTGAGCATGTTGACGCGCATCCCAGTGACCGGTAATGATACCAAAGCCTGTTCCGGCGCGATATCAGCAAATTCCTGGAAACATTTCAACCTCTTGACATTTGTTTTGAAATGAGAATCGCATTCAGTTACGTTGCATAAATGTAAATAAAGAGCAATTGACATTGCCGAAACCGTGCGGCGTATCGCACAATAAAGCCAGTTCACCCAGCAAAGACCCGTCAAGATGACCAAACCCTTACAAAAGCCCACCATTCTGAATGTTGAAACCGTCGCGAAATCGCGTCTGTTTAATGTTGAAAGCGTGGATCTGGAATTCAGCAACGGCGTGCGTCGTGTTTATGAACGTATGCGCCCCTCCACGCGCGAAGCGGTGATGATTGTGCCCATTGTCGACGAGCACCTGATCCTCATTCGTGAATACGCCGTGGGCATTGAATCCTACGAGCTGGGCTTTTCCAAAGGACTGATCGACCCGGGCGAAACGGTTTTTGAAGCAGCAAACCGCGAGCTGAAAGAAGAGGTCGGTTTTGGCGCGAAGGAGCTGACGTTCCTGAAAAAGCTGAGCATGGCGCCGTCCTATTTCTCCAGCAAAATGAACATTGTTGTCGCGGAAGATCTCTATCCTGAATCGCTGGAAGGAGACGAGCCGGAACCGCTGCCGCAGGTTCGCTGGCCGCTGGCCCACCTGATGGATTTGCTGGAAGATCCTGACTTTAACGAGGCGCGCAACGTGAGCGCACTGTTCCTGGTGCGGGAGTGGCTGAAGGGGCAGGGGCGTTTGTAGCGCCACCTGTAAAAACGGCAACCGATGGTTGCCGTTTTGCATTACGCTGTAGGCCGGGTCAGGCGTCGTCGCCACCCGGCTTTTTTGTCGGCGTCAGAAGAGCTCGTGCGTTTCGCCGTTATCAATGATTTCGGTACCCACCTCGTGCACCGCCTGCGTGGTTGGCTGCGTACCCTCGATGAAATACTCTGCGCGGCTGTTGCCGCCATTCGCCAGCTGCCCGGTGCTGCGGTCAATATTGACCGTGACAATGCCCGGCGGAGGCGTTAGCGGCTGCTCCGGTACGCCGTCGAGGGCGGCCTTCATGTAAGCATCCCAGGCCGGCTGCGCACTCTTCGCCCCGCCCTCGTAACCGGAAATCTGATCTTTAATCGCGCCAGAAGCGGTTGTGCGCCCCAGAGTACGGCGGTGATCGTCAAAACCAATCCAGACCGAGGTGACAACGCCCGGGCCATAACCCGAGAACCAGGCATCTTTTGAACTGTTGGTGGTGCCGGTTTTGCCGCCAATGTCGCGGCGCTGCAAATCGCGGCCCGCTCGCCACCCGGTGCCTTGCCAGCCCGGTTCGCCAAAGATGTTGGTGTTCAGCGCGCTCTTAATCAGGAACGACAGCGGGGTGCTGATGACGTGCGGGGCATACTCCTGCGCGCCGCTCTGGGCGACCAGCGCCTGATTGGCCTGTTCCAGCTGAGGCTGCGGCACCGTCAGGTTCTGACGTTCCTGAGAGATCGCCACATCTTCCATATCCTTGTTTTCAAGGACATTAGATTTTGGCGTGTCGCCGTAAATCACCGGGATATCGCATTCAGGGCAGGCAATTTTCGGCTTCGCTTCAAACAGCACGCCGCCCTGATCGTTCTCGATTTTGCTGATGAAATACGGATCGACCAGGAAGCCGCCGTTCGCCATCACCGAGTATCCACGCGCGACCTGAAGCGGCGTAAAGGACGCGGAGCCGAGCGCCAGAGATTCGGTATGGACGATGTTTTGCGCCGGGAAGCCGAAGCGTTGCAGATACTCTGCCGCATAATCAACGCCCATCGCACGCATCGCGCGAACCATGACCACGTTCTTCGACTGGCCAAGCCCCTGACGAAGACGGATAGGGCCAGCGTATTGCGCCGGAGAGTTCTTCGGCTGCCAGTCAGAGCCGGCGCCGGCATCCCAGCGGGAAATGGGCACGTCGTTGAGAATACTGGCGAGCGTCAGACCTTTGTCCATCGCGGCGGTATACAGGAACGGTTTGATGTTCGAACCGACCTGACGCAGCGCCTGGGTTGCGCGGTTAAATTTGCTCTGGTTGAAATCGAACCCGCCCACCAGCGCCATCACGGCACCGTTTTGCGGATTAATGGAGACCAGGGCAGAGTTGACGTCCGGCACCTGCGCCAGCCACCAGGCATCACCGACCTGACGTACCCAGATTTGTTGTCCGGTTTGTACGACATCGGTCACTTTACGCGGCGTCGGGCCCTGAAGAGTGTCGGAGCGGTACGGACGCGCCCAGCGGACACCCTCCATGCGCAGCGACACAGAGGTGCCATCGGCCATCATTGCCACCGCTTCCTGCGGATCGGCCTGGGTTACCACCGCCGGACGCAGCGGGCCATAGGTCGGCAGCGCCTTCAGGGAATCAGTGATTTTTTTGCTGTCCCATGCGCCTTCGCCCACTCTCCACAGCACGTTAGACGGGCCGCGATAGCCGTGACGCATATCGTAATCCATCACGTTATTACGCACCGCCTGCTGGGCAGCCTGCTGCACCTTTCGAGTCACGGTGGTGTAAACGCGATAGCCGTCTTCATACGCTTTGTCGCCGTAACGGCGCACCATCTCCTGGCGAACCATTTCCGTCAGATACGGCGATGAGAAAGCAATTTCCGGCGCATGGTAATTGGCGTCGATAACCTCGCCGCGCGCCCGATTGTAGTCATCCTGGCTGATGTAGCCTTCGCTCAGCATACGCGACAGCACCACGTTGCGACGCGCGGTGGCGCGGTCCAGCGAGTAGAGCGGGTTAAACGTGGACGGCGCTTTTGGCAGGCCGGCAATGGTCGCCATTTCGCTCAGCGTGAGCTGATCGATCGGCTTACCAAAATAGACCTGCGCCGCTGCCCCTACGCCATAGGCGCGGTAGCCCAGATAGATCTTGTTGAGGTAAAGCTCAAGGATCTCGTCTTTGCTTAACAGTTGCTCAATGCGGATCGCGAGGAACACCTCTTTGATCTTACGCATTAGCGTCTTTTCCGGGCTGAGGAAGAAGTTACGCGCCAGCTGCTGGGTAATGGTACTTGCCCCCTGAGAGGCATGACCAGAGAACAGCGCCACGCTTGCCGCACGGAAAATACCGACCGGATCCACACCGTGGTGCTCGTAAAAACGGCTGTCCTCGGTGGCGATAAAGGCCTTCACCATGACGGGCGGAATTTCATTTAAGGTCAACGGGATACGACGTTTCTCGCCGTATTGCGCCATCAGTTCACCGTCGGCGCTATAGACCTGCATAGGGATCTGGAGCCGCACATCACGAAGCGTGGCGACATCAGGTAGTTGCGGCTCGACATATTTGTACAAACCAATAATCGAGCCTGCTCCCAGCAGAATGCAACAGACTGCAAGGATCAATAAATACTTTACGAACTTCACCGGAGATTTCCCATTTGGTTTAGCCTGGGCAGTTTCTAAACAATCGCGCGGTAGTATAAAGGCAAGCCTGATTCATTGATATAGCCGTCACTCCGACGGGCGATAAGGAGATCGTGAAGCATGGCTTTTAAAACGTGGCAAACAGGCGTTCATATTCAACAGGATAAGGTGGTCGCGGTGGCGCTGACCCGGGAGCGGGCCGGCTGGCGTTTACGCCGCTGGTGGGCCGTGCCGCTGTCGGACGGCATTATCGGGGAGGGGAAAATACTCAAGCCCGATCAACTGGTTAATGCATTACGCGGCTGGCGGAAGACGTTGCCGCACGCGCATCGGGTTTTTCTCTCATTTCCGGCGACGCGCGTGCTGCAACGCGCGTTGCCCCGGCCCACCGTAGCCTTGCGCGACAGCGAACAGCTCACCTGGGTAGGGGCCACATTAGCACGTGAGCTGGAGATGCCCGCCGATACGCTCTGCTTTGACTACGCGCAGGATACGTTCAGCAACACATTTCATGTCACCGCGGCGCAAAACAGAGAGGTCGATACTCTGCTGTCGCTGGCGAAAGCGCTGCGTTTGCGCCTGGCCGCCATCGCCCCGGATGCCGGTGCGCTGGCTAATCTTCTCTCTGCTGTTGAACCCGCCCGGTGCGTGGCCTGGAGAGATGAAGACCAGTGGTTATGGGCGATGCGTCATCAGTGGGGGCGGCGCTATACCACAGAAGCGGCGACGGTGAATGAGCTGGCGGCGCTGCTTGCGCTGTCTGCTTCTGACATCGCCGTTTTTGATGCTGCTCGCGATCCCTGGGAAGCGGTGACGCTGTGTCAGCCGCCGCTGCCTGAATGCGGTGCTGAGTACACCGTCGCCCTGGCGCTGGCCATGAGCGAGGCACGTTGATGAGCATGCCCAATCTTTTACCGTGGCGTTGGCAACAGCGTATCCAGCGCCTGCGCTTCTGGGGCCTGCTGTACGTCGCCTCGTTGCTGGTGATGCTGGCGGGCGGCGTTAGCCTGCGGGCGGCTCAGTCTCTATCGTCACAGGCGTTGCAAAGCGATCTGGCGGGCACGCGTGCGGTGCAGAAGGTATTGAAAGCCCGTCAGCCGCAGCCTGCGGCGCTGAATACCCCTTCGCAGCCGCCCGAGCCGGTGGCCTGGCAACCCGCGCTGGAATCTCTCGCTGGCGCCATGCCCCAGCAGGCCTGGCTGACGGCGCTGCGTTACCAGCCACCCTCGCTGATCCTGACAGGTTATGCCTCCTCACTCCCGGCGCTCTCCGCCATGACCGATGCGCTAAAAAGGGTGGCGGGTTTTAACCCCGGGCCGACAGGCGAACTGAAACAGGATAGCCAGGGGCGATGGATGTTCTCTTTTCAGCTGCATAGCCGGAGGTAACCAGTGGGGATCTGGTATCAACGCTGGGCTGATGCACGCCCTTCCCGACGCGTACTTTGCTGGTTGATGGCATCGGGGGTCATCGCGTTTGTGATGTGGGGGCTGCTGCTCAGACCCGCAGCTCTTCGCCACGCCGATATTCAGGCGCAGGCCATCAGTACACAGCGGATTAATGCCTCGCTGTGGCCAGAAGCCAGACGGCGACCGGGGGTTACGCAAGGGAAGCCCTTGCAGCCCTTTTCTCCGCTGGCATTTCAGCGTGAGGACGCAAGGCTGGTGTACTGGAAGCCGCAAAAGAGTGGGGGAGAGCTGGCGCTGGATATCTCATGGAGTGCCGTTCCGGCGCTCTTTTCACGGCTGGCGCTTAAGAACGTGCGGGTGAGCGCATTTGATCTTACGCCTCAGGGCAAACAGCTACGCCTCAGCCTGCAACTGGAGGTCGGTCATGCGCGGTAAAGCCCGTTTGCTGATCCTGCTTTCTCCGCTTTTCCTGACCGGGATGCGGGATCCCTTCTCAGTGCCACACGAGAGCTGCGCCGCAGGGCAACTGAGCCAGTGGCGTTATCAGGGGATAGTCAGTGGCGGCATGGATATCGGCCTTATGCAGGACGAGCAGAAACGCTGGCACCGGGTAAAAACGCAGATGCGGTTACCGCCAGGCTGGCGGGTGAGTGCGATAGATAAACAACAACTGACCGTTGATGTCGGCGACATGTGCGAGCCGAAGCGATGGACATGGCAACGAGAAGGAACGAAAAAAAGTGAAGTTAAGGATATTGCTGTTGCTGACGGCACTCAGCCAACCCCTGTGGGCCGCCACGCCAAAACCGGTCACCCTGCTGGTGGATGATGTCCCGGTGGTGCAGATTTTACAGGCATTGATAGCGCAGGCGGACCGCAATCTGGTGGTCTCGCCGGACGTCAGCGGTTCGCTTTCGCTGAATTTAACACGGGTGCCCTGGAGGCAGGCGCTCCAGACGGTAGTGAACAGCGCCGGGCTGGTATTGCGGGAAGAGGGCGGCATTTTTTATGTGCATACGGCGGCCTGGCAACGGGAACAACAGACGCGTAAAGAGCAGGAGCGGACCCAGCGTCTGCTCGATGCCCCGCTTCTCTCTCACAGCATTCCGTTTGCCTGGGCAGATGCAGCCGAATTGCAAAAAGCGGCGGAGAAGCTCCTAAGCCCGAAAGGCAGTCTGTCCGTCGACAAGCGCACCAATCGTCTCCTGATAAGGGATAACCAGACGGTTGTGGACACGCTCTCGCGCTGGGCGGCGCAGATGGATCTGCCCATCGAGCAGGTGGAGCTGGCGGCGCAAATCGTGACCATCAATGAAAAAAGCCTGCGCGAGCTGGGCGTGAAGTGGAGTCTCGCCGAGGCGTCGGAGGCGGGAAAAGTGGGGCAGGTGACGACGCTTGGTGCCGATCTGTCGGTCGCCAGCGCAACCACCCACGTGGGGTTCAACATCGGGCGCATCAACGGCAGGATGCTGGATCTTGAGCTGTCTGCGCTTGAGCAAAAGCAGCAGGTGGACATTATCGCCAGCCCGCGGCTGCTGGCGTCGCATATGCAACCGGCCAGCATCAAGCAGGGCAGTGAAATTCCGTATCAGGTTTCCAGCGGCGAGAGCGGGGCGACATCCGTTGAATTTAAAGAGGCGGTATTAGGGATGGAGGTCACACCGGTAGTGCTGCCAGGCGGCCGCGTACGTCTGAAGCTCCATATCAGTGAAAATATGCCCGGACAGGTACTGCAACAGGCAGACGGCGAAACGCTGGCGATTGATAAACAGGAGATCGAAACGCAGGTAGAAGTAAAAAGTGGGGAAACGATCGCGCTGGGCGGGATCTTTTCGCAAAAGAATAAAACCGGACGCGATAGCGTGCCTGTGCTGGGCAACATACCGTGGCTGGGTCAGTTGTTTCGCCATGACGGAAAAGATAACGAACGGCGCGAGCTGGTGGTGTTTATCACGCCACGTCTGGTCAGTATTCATTAATGGGTAACGATCCCCGCAATGATTTTGCATTCAGTTTGTTGCAGATGTTTGACGTGGGGCATGAATTAGCATACAAGGAGTACCGATTTGAGTTGGACTTACGTCTTATTTCCTTATGCGCCGGGAACGGTGATTTAATCAGTTGCCAAACAAGCCGGAGTATTGAGATAATTTTTCGTCTGACTCTCGCTCTATTGCAAATGAGGTTTCAGTTCATGTCCTGCTACGCCAGGTGTCTGCGCAGCGGGGATTACCATTAACGAATAGTCTTAGTAGTACCGAAAAAATGGCAGAGAAACGCAATATCTTTCTGGTTGGGCCTATGGGTGCCGGCAAAAGCACTATTGGGCGTCAGTTAGCTCAACAACTCAATATGGAATTTTACGATTCTGATCAAGAGATTGAGAAACGAACCGGAGCGGATGTGGGCTGGGTCTTCGACGTAGAAGGCGAAGAAGGTTTCCGTGACCGAGAAGAAAAAGTGATCAACGAACTCACGGAAAAACAGGGCATTGTGCTGGCAACAGGCGGCGGCTCTGTAAAATCTCGCGAAACCCGCAACCGTCTCTCCGCCCGTGGCGTAGTGGTCTATCTTGAGACGACCATCGAAAAACAGCTGGCACGCACGCAGCGTGATAAAAAGCGCCCGTTGTTGCAGGTTGAAACACCGCCACGTGAAGTTCTGGAAGCTTTGGCCGATGAACGCAATCCTCTGTACGAAGAGATTGCTGATGTGACCATTCGTACTGACGATCAAAGCGCTAAAGTGGTTGCAAACCAGATTATTCATATGCTGGAAAGCAACTGATTCTGGCTTTATATACACTCGCCTGCGGGTAAAAGCATTTAAGGTGGATGTCGCGTCATGGAGAGGATTACAGTTACTCTCGGGGAACGTAGTTACCCTATCACCATCGCGGCTGGTTTGTTTAACGATCCAGCTTCCTTCTTACCACTGAAAGCGGGTGATCAGGCGATGCTGGTCACCAACGAGACGCTGGCTCCGCTTTATCTCGACCGTGTACGCCACCTGCTTGAGCAGGCGGGCGTGAAGGTCGACAGTGTGATTCTGCCCGATGGCGAGCAGTACAAAAGCCTGACGGTACTGGATACCGTCTTTACCGCACTTCTGCAAAAACCGCACGGTCGTGATACAACACTGCTTGCCCTTGGCGGCGGCGTTGTGGGCGATCTGACCGGTTTTGCAGCCGCCAGCTATCAGCGCGGTGTGCGCTTTATTCAAATTCCAACCACGTTGCTGTCACAGGTCGATTCTTCTGTAGGCGGTAAAACGGCGGTTAACCATCCGCTCGGCAAAAACATGATTGGCGCGTTCTACCAGCCTGCATCGGTGGTGGTGGATCTCGACTGTCTGAAAACGTTGCCAGCACGCGAACTGGCGTCTGGCCTTGCAGAAGTGATCAAATACGGCATTATTCTTGACGGTGAGTTCTTCAACTGGCTGGAAGAGAATATGGATGCGCTGCTGCGCCTCGATGGGCAGGCAATGGCCTACTGTATTCGCCGTTGCTGTGAGCTGAAAGCAGAAGTCGTTGCCGCAGATGAGCGTGAAACCGGCTTACGTGCTTTACTGAATCTGGGACATACGTTTGGTCACGCGATCGAAGCCGAAATGGGCTACGGTAACTGGCTTCACGGTGAAGCTGTCGCTGCCGGGATGGTTATGGCGGCCCGTGCCTCTGAACGTCTGGGGCAGTTCAGGCCGGAAGAGACAGCGCGTATCATTGCGTTGCTTAAGCGCGCTGGCTTGCCGGTGAGTGGTCCGCAGGAAATGTCTGCGCAGGCGTACCTTCCCCACATGATGCGCGATAAAAAAGTATTGGCAGGTGAGATGCGTCTGGTGCTCCCGCTTGCAATAGGGAAAAGTGAAGTGCGCGGCGGAGTGCCGCACGAAGTCGTACTTGGCGCTATTGCTGATTGTCAGCAGGCGTAACAACTAGAAAGGTCAGACCGCTGTAACAGGTGGTCGTTTTAGCTTCAGGTAAATGCAGAGTCGTTGGCAGAAGCCTTTGAGTGGGGTGTTAAATGGATGAATTCAAACCAGAAGACGAGCTGAAACCCGATCCCAGCGATCGTCGTACTGGTCGTTCTCGTCAATCTTCAGAACGTGATAACGAGCCGCAGATCAACTTTGACGATGTCGATCTGGATGCAGACGATCGTCGCCCTTCGCGTAGCCGCAACGCGCGTACTGAGCGTGAAGACGAGGCGTTTGAATCCGAAGAAGAGTTAATGGATGAACAGCCTGTTGAACGTCGTCCGCGCAAGCGTAAAAAAGCGGTAGCGGCAAAACCGGCCTCCCGTCAGTACATCATGATGGGCCTTGGCGTTCTGGTGCTGGTACTGCTGATTGTCGGCATTGGTTCCGCGCTAAAAGCCCCTTCTACCCATTCTACCGAGCAGACCGCGTCTGCCGAGAAGAGCATCGACCTGTCAGGTAACGATGCGAGCAACCAGGCGAATGGCGCTCAGCCTGCGCCGGGCACCACCTCCGCAGAGCAGACCGCAGGCAACACCAGCGCCGGTCAGGATATCTCTCTGCCGCCTGTCTCTGCTACCCCGACTCAGGGCCAGGCGCCCGCTACGCCTGAAGGCCAGCAGCGTGTTGAGGTTCAGGGCGATCTGAACAACGCGCTGATGCAGCCGCAGAATCAGGAGCAGGTTAACAACGCCGTGGTGAACTCCACGCTGCCAACTGAACCCGCCACCGTTGCGCCAGTGCATGGCAGCAATGCCCAGCAGCAAACTGCGGCAACGGAAACCAAACCGCGCCAGACGCAGACTGCGCCGCGTCAGGAACGTAAGCAGGCCGTGATTGAGCCGAAGCGTGAGACGAAACCACAGGCTGTGGCAAAAGCGCCAGAAACGAAAGCGCCAGCGCAGACAAAACCTGCGGTGAGCCAGCCGGTTAAAGCGCCAACGCCTGCGGCAACCGCTGCACCGAAAGCAACGGCGACCACAACCGCGCCTGCGGCAACTGCGGCACCGGCTGCAACGCCAGCCGCTAGTGCATCCGGCACCACGGCAGGGAAAACGACGGGTAACGTGGGTTCTCTTAAAGCTGCGTCATCCAGCAACTACACGTTGCAGCTGAGCAGTTCGTCTAACTACGACAACCTCAACGCGTGGGCGAAGAAAACGAATCTGAAAAACTACGTGGTTTATCAGACGACCCGTAACGGACAGCCGTGGTACGTGCTGGTAAGCGGTGTTTATGCTTCTAAAGATGAAGCAAAACGTGCCGTCTCCACGCTGCCAGCCGATGTGCAGGCGAAAAATCCGTGGGCGAAGCCGATTCATCAGGTGCAGGCCGATCTGAAGTAATGTTTAAAGCGCAGGATGCTGTCGGAGCTTTCTCCACAGCCGGAGAAGGTGTAATCAGTTAGTCAGCATGAAAAAAAATCGCGCTTTTCTGAAATGGGCAGGGGGGAAATACCCCCTGCTCGATGATATTAAAAAGCACCTGCCGAAAGGCGAGTGTCTTATCGAGCCCTTCGTGGGTGCTGGATCGGTGTTCCTGAATACCGATTTTTCTCGTTATATCCTGGCGGATATCAACAGCGACCTTATCAGCCTCTATAACATCGTCAAACTGCGTACCGATGAGTACGTGGAAGAGGCGCGAAAGCTGTTTACGCCAGAGAACAACAACCCGGACGTCTACTATCAGTTCCGCGCTGAGTTTAATCAGAGCCAGGATCTGTTCCGTCGCGCGCTGTTGTTTCTTTATCTCAACCGCCATGGCTACAACGGCCTGTGTCGGTATAATCTGCGTGGCGAGTTTAACGTGCCGTTTGGCCGCTATAAGCGCCCCTACTTCCCGCAGGACGAACTGTATCACTTTGCTGAAAAAGCGCAGAATGCCGAATTCTACTGCCTCTCCTATGAAGAGTGCATGGAGCTGGCGGGCGTAAACTCGGTGGTTTACTGCGACCCGCCTTACGCGCCGCTGTCTGCCACGGCAAACTTCACCGCCTACCATACCAACAGCTTTAGCCCTGCCGAGCAGGCGCGTCTGGCGGAGTTGGCGGAAAAGCTGGTCAGCAAAAGAATACCGGTGTTAATTTCGAATCACGACACGCCTGATACGCGCGAATGGTACAAGGCCGCGAAGCATTTTCAGGTAAAAGTGCGGCGTAGCATTAGCAGCAACGGCGGCACACGTAAAAAGGTGGACGAACTTCTGGCGCTTTATCGACCCTGAGCCTTTGCCCGCCGGTAAACACATTTCAAGGAGATGCGGATGAAACAGTTTTTGATTGCTCCCTCAATTCTGTCGGCCGATTTTGCCCGCCTGGGTGAAGACACTGCCAAAGCTCTCGCGGCTGGCGCGGACGTCGTCCATTTCGACGTGATGGATAACCACTACGTTCCCAACCTGACCATCGGTCCGATGGTGCTTAAAGCGCTGCGTAATTACGGGATCACCGCGCCCATTGACGTGCATCTGATGGTGAAGCCGGTTGACCGCATCGTGCCTGATTTTGCCGCAGCGGGTGCCAGCATCATCACTTTCCACCCGGAAGCCTCCGAGCACGTTGACCGCACGCTGCAACTGATCAAAGAGAACGGCTGTAAGGCGGGGCTGGTCTTTAACCCGGCGACCCCGCTGAGCTATCTCGACTACGTGATGGACAAGCTGGACGTGATCCTGCTGATGTCCGTTAACCCGGGCTTTGGCGGCCAGTCGTTTATCCCACAGACCCTCGACAAACTGCGTGAAGTGCGCCGCCGTATCGATGAGTCTGGTTATGATATTCGCCTGGAAGTGGACGGCGGCGTGAAGGTGAATAATATCGGTGAGATTGCGGCTGCGGGTGCGGATATGTTCGTCGCGGGCTCCGCCATCTTCGATCAGCCGGATTACAAAAAAGTTATTGATGAAATGCGCCGTGAACTGGCGAAGGTAAGTCATGGATAAATTGCAGGCTATTCGGGGTGTAGCATTTGACCTCGACGGCACGCTGGTCGACAGCGCGCCAGGATTAACCAGCGCCGTCGATCGGGCGCTGTATGCGCTTGAACTCCCCGTTGCGGGCGAAGAGCGCGTCGTGACGTGGATTGGTAACGGTGCGGACGTGCTGATGGAGCGCGCGCTGGCCTGGGCACGTCAGGAGCGCGCCTCTCAGCGTTCCGCACAGGGAAAACCGAGCGTTGATCTCGCGGATATTCCCCAGGACGAACAGCAGCGTATTCTGCGTAAACTGTTCGACCGTTTCTATGAAGAGACCGTCGAAGAGGGCAGTTTCCTGTTCCCGGATGTCCAGGAAACCCTGAGCGCGCTGCACGCGAAAGGCATCCCGCTGGGGCTGGTGACCAACAAGCCAACACCGTTTGTTGCGCCTCTGCTGGAAGCGCTGGATATCGCGAAATACTTCTCCGTGATTGTGGGCGGCGATGACGTGCAGAATAAAAAGCCGCATCCGGAACCGCTACTGCTGGTGGCAGGAAAATTATCCTTAGCACCGGCGGAGCTGCTCTTTGTCGGAGATTCCCGCAATGATATTCTGGCTGCCAGAGCGGCAGGTTGCCCGTCTGTTGGGTTGACCTATGGCTACAACTACGGTGAGGCCATTACGCTGAGTGAGCCGGACATTGTGTTCGACCACTTCAAAGATTTGTTGCCCGCACTCGGGCTCTCGCACAGTGAACATCAGGAATTGAATAATGACTAAGCCCATCGTTTTTAGTGGCGCACAGCCTTCAGGTGAACTGACCATTGGTAACTACATGGGTGCGTTACGTCAGTGGGTGAGCATGCAGGATGACTACCACTGCATTTATTGCATCGTGGATCTGCATGCTATCACCGCGCGTCAGGATCCCGAGAAGCTGCGTAAAGCGACGCTGGATACGCTGGCGCTGTATCTGGCCTGCGGTATCGATCCCGAGAAGAGCACCATTTTCGTTCAGTCTCACGTGCCGGAGCACGCGCAGCTGGGCTGGGCGCTGAACTGCTACACCTACTTCGGTGAGCTGAGCCGCATGACCCAGTTCAAGGATAAATCTGCCCGTTACTCTGAAAACATCAACGCCGGTCTGTTTGACTATCCGGTGCTGATGGCGGCCGACATTCTGCTGTATCAGACCAACCAGGTGCCGGTGGGTGAAGACCAGAAGCAGCATCTGGAGCTGAGCCGCGATATCGCCCAGCGCTTCAACGCGCTGTACGGCGACGTGTTCAAGGTGCCGGAGCCGTTTATTCCAAAATCCGGCGCGCGCGTGATGTCGCTGCTGGAGCCGACCAAAAAGATGTCCAAGTCTGACGATAACCGCAACAACGTTATCGGCCTGCTGGAAGATCCGAAATCGGTGGTGAAAAAGCTCAAGCGTGCGGTAACCGACTCCGACGAGCCGCCGGTAGTGCGCTACGACGTGCAGAATAAAGCGGGCGTATCCAACCTGCTGGACATCCTCTCCGGCGTAACCGGACAGAGCATCCCTGAGCTGGAAAAACACTTCGAAGGCAAGATGTACGGCCACCTGAAAGGCGAAGTGGCTGATGCCGTTTCCGGTATGCTGACCGAGTTGCAGGAGCGTTATCATCGTTACCGTAACGACGAAGCATTCCTGCAAAAAGTGATGAAAGAGGGCGCAGAAAAAGCCAGCGCGCGCGCGTCGGAAACCCTGAAAGCGGTGTACGAGGCGATTGGGTTTGTGGCGAAACCTTAAGCCGCCACCCGACAAATACGGACTCAATAAAAAACCGGGAAATTCCCGGTTTTTTTACGCCTGAAAAACGCTTACTGCTGTGCCGCCGGGCCGCAACCGCCAATGATCTTCGAAATGGAGATCGCCGGGTGCAGCAGGTAATCATAGCTGCAATTATTTTTAGTATTTTGAACGTGACCGGTGCAGGCCGTCAGAGTTGATAACAGGCCGACCAGAACGGCAGCTTTTGCCAGTTTGAACATACGCATTCCTTGTCTAAAAATCTAAAATTGGATGTAACACGAGGGAATAAATGAAAAAGTTCCATTATGCGGGCGGTATGTTATCGACTGAGGTATGAAGGGAGTAGTCCGCATAAGGACTACTCCAGGAAGAGAGACTATGATTAGTGGTTTGAGAACCAGTTCAGCTTTTCGCGCAGCTCAACCACGCGTCCAACAACGATCAGCGCCGGGCTTTGAACCTGCTGCGCCAGCTCGCCCAGCTGCGTCAGCACGCCATCAACCACGCGCTGCGTAATGGCGGTACCGTTTTCTACCAGCGCGACCGGCATATCTGCTTCCATGCCGTGCTCCAGCAGTTTCGCCTGAATAGTGGCGGCCTGATTTAGCCCCATATAGAAGACCAGCGTCTGCTTTTCAGCGGCCAGATTATGCCAGTCCAGCTCGCTGCCGGTTTTCAGGTGTCCCGTTACCAGGCGCACGCTCTGGGCATAATCGCGGTGGGTCAACGGGATACCGGAATAGGCAGAACAGCCGGATGCCGCCGTAATGCCCGGCACCACGGAGAACGGAATACCGGCGTTGCACAGGGTTTCCAGCTCTTCGCCGCCGCGACCAAAGATAAACGGATCGCCACCCTTCAGGCGCACCACGCGCTTACCTTTTTGCGCTTCCCGCAGCAGGATCTGGTTGATCTCTTCCTGCGGCACGCAGTGATAGCCCGCCCGTTTGCCGACGAACACGCGGTCAGCATCCCGGCGTACCAGGTTCATGATGTCATCAGAAACCAGACGGTCATACACCACGATATCGGCCTGCTGGATCTGCTGTAGGCCTTTCAGCGTCAGCAGGCCCGCATCGCCGGGACCTGCGCCCACCAGCACCACTTCACCGCGGTGATCCAGCGGTTCAGAGAGAAGCTGCTCGGTGGTCTCTTCAACCGCCTTTGCGTCCTGATTGGCCAGCGACTGCGCCAGCCTGTCGTTGACAAAGAACTTCTCCCAGAAGCGACGGCGTTCGCCCACTGTTGAGAAGGTTTGCTTCACGCGGGAGCGAAGCTGCCCTGCGTAATGCGCAATCTGGCCGAGATGCTGCGGCAGCACGGCCTCCAGTTTTTCCCGCAGCAGGCGCGCAAGCACGGGCGAGCGGCCGCCGGACGACACCGCAATCATCAGCGGTGAACGGTCGATAATCGACGGCATGATAAAGCTCGCCTCTTTCGGCGCATCCACCACGTTACAGAAGATGCGGCGCGCTTCGCAGGCGTCGCTGACGCGCTGGTTAACGTCATCGTTATCCGTTGCGGCGATGGTCAGCCAGCAGGTTTCCAGCAGGGATTCATCAAATTCGCCCTGCACCAGCGTGAGCATCCCTTCCTGCGCCCAGACGTCAAACTGTGGGGCGAAGGTGAGGGCGTTAACGGTCAGGCGGGCGCCAGCCTCCAGAAGCAGGCGGGCTTTGCGCTCAGCCACATCGCCGCCACCCACGAGCAGGCAGTCGCGGTTGCGTAATTGACAAAAAATCGGCAGGTGATCCACGACGTTACCTCACAGCATTCATAGCGGGGGAAGAATTGACGTCAGGATAACAGCAGGGATCGTACAGAACATACGGTTTTTCCTGCTGCTACCCACAAGAGGTCATAAGCCTTTCCTATTGGAAAGGCGGAGGGTTACGCTTTCAGCTGCACCTCGCCGTCCTTCACGCGGACGTCGTAGTGCTTCACAGAGAAGCTTTCGTCTTCCATGCAGCGCCCGTCGGTTAAGCGGAAGCGCTGCTTTTTCAGCGGGCTGGCGACCCACAGGTCGCCCTGGTGTTCCGCAATCAGACCGCGGGAGAGCACGCTGGCCTCAAAGAACGGGTCGATATTGCTGATGGCAAAGACCTGTTCATCGTGGCGAGGGCGGAAAATCGCCACCTGCTCGTTACCCAGCAAAGCACAGACGCCGGTTGCTGGCAGAATGTCGTTAATGTTGCAGATGTTTACCCACTGGCTCATGCGTTTTCCTCCACCAGCATCACCGGAATGCGTTCATACGGGGTTGCAGGACGATGCTGTTCGCGCTCCGGCACCACCTGCACGTTCGGGTCGCGCTGGGTGCTGTTGATAAAGTGTTTGAAGCGCGTCTGCGCCGCAGGCGTGTTCACGGTTTCGGTCCACTCGCAGATCACCGCCTCGCGCAGGCGAGCCATCTCGGACTCCAGCTGTTCGTTCAGACCCAGCTTGTCGTCAATGATGACCGACTTCAGGTAGTCGATACCGCCTTCTAGATTATCCAGCCAGGACGCGGTACGGGTCAGCTTATCGGCGGTACGAATGTAGAACATCATGAAGCGGTCGAGATACTTGATCAGCGTATCGCGATCGAGATCCGCCGCCAGCAGATCCGCGTGGCGAGGTTTCATCCCGCCGTTGCCGCACACGTACAGGTTCCAGCCTTTCTCGGTGGCGATGATACCCACGTCTTTACCCTGCGCTTCCGCACATTCACGGGTACAGCCTGAGACGCCGAACTTCATTTTGTGCGGAGTACGGATGCCTTTGTAGCGGTTTTCCAGCTCGACGCCGAAGCCCACGCTGTCGCCAACGCCGTAGCGGCACCAGGTGCTGCCCACGCAGGTTTTCGCCATGCGCAGCGCTTTGGCATACGCGTGACCGGTTTCGAAGCCCGCTTCAATCAGCTGACGCCAGATTTCCGGCAGATCATCTTTCTGCGCACCAAACAGGCCGATACGCTGGGAACCGGTGATTTTGGTGTACAGGTTAAACTCTCGGGCGATACGGCCCACGGCGACCAGCCCTTCCGGAGTAATTTCCCCTCCGGCAGAACGCGGGATCACCGAGTAAGTCCCGTCTTTCTGAATATTGGCCAGGAAGTTGTCGTTTGTGTCCTGAAGTGGGGTGTGCTCTGGTTTGAGCACATACTCGTTCCAGCAGGACGCCAGCAGGGAACCGACGGTCGGCTTACACACTTCACAGCCGTAGCCCTGGCCATGTTTCTCCAGCAGCTCGTCGAAGGTTTTGATGCCTTCCACACGGATCAGGTGATATAGCTCCTGGCGAGAGTAAGCGAAGTGCTCGCACAGGTTATTGTTCACTTCGATGCCCTGTTTCGCCAGTTCAGCGTTCAGCACCTGCGTGACCAGCGGAATACAGCCGCCGCAGCCGGTACCGGCTTTGGTTTCGGCCTTCAGCGCCGCAACGGTGTGGCAGCCTTTGTTGATGGCGGAGATCAGCATGCCTTTGGTGACGTCGAAGCAGGAGCAAATCTGCGCGCTGTCCGGCAGTTTATCTACGCCGATCGACGGTTTACCGCTGGAGGCATGTGCCGGCAGGATCAGCGCGTCCGGGTTTTCCGGCAGCTCAATGGCGTTCAGCACCAGCTGGAGCAGGTTACCGAAGTCGCTGGTATCGCCCACCAGCACCGCACCGAGCAGGGTTTTGTTGTCCTGGCTGACGATAAGGCGTTTGTAGACCTCTTTGCTTTCGTCCAGATAGACGTAGCTGCGGGAGTTCGGGGTACGGCCATGCGCATCGCCAATGCCGCCTACGTCCACGCCCAGCAGCTTCAGCTTGGCGCTCATGTCTGCGCCGGTAAAGGCGTTTTCGTTGCCGAGGATATGGTCAACGGCAACCTGCGCCATTTTGTACCCTGGCGCCACCAGACCGTACACGCGGTTATTCCAGCTGGCGCACTCGCCGATGGCGTAGATATCCGGATCGGAAGTCTGGCAGGTATCGTTGATCATGATCCCGCCGCGCTGGGCGACGGCCAGGCCGCACTGCGTGGCGAGCTTGTCGCGTGGACGAATACCGGTGGAGAAGACGATGAAGTCCACTTCCAGCTCGCTGCCGTCGGCAAAGCGCATGGTTTTACGCGCTTCGGTACCTTCCTGCACGATCTCTTTGGTGTTTTTGCTGGTGTGAACCTTCACGCCCATGCTTTCGATTTTACGGCGTAGCTGATCGCCACCCATGTGGTCCAGCTGTTCCGCCATCAGCATCGGGGCAAATTCGATGACGTGGGTTTCAACGCCGAGGTTTTTCAGCGCGCCTGCCGCTTCCAGGCCCAGCAGACCACCGCCGACAACCGCACCGCGTTTGCTCCGACGTGCGCAGGATTCAATGGCGTTGAGGTCTTCAATGGTACGGTAAACGAAGCAATCCTGGGTTTCCGACCCTTTAATCGGCGGGATCCACGGATACGAGCCAGTCGCCATGATCAGCTTATCGTAAAAAACCGTACGCCCGGCGCTGGAGTGGATCACTTTCTCCTGACGGTTGATGGTGATAGCGCGTTCGCCCACCAGCACTTTTACGCCATGCTTCTCGTAGAACCCGTCGCGCACCAGAGAGAGCTCTTCGGCGGTATGGTGGGAGAAGTAGGAAGACAGGTGCACACGGTCGTACGCCTTGCGGGGTTCTTCACAGAACACGGTAATATCGAACTGGTCAGCATCGGCTTTATCGAGAAGATCCTCAATAAAGCGGTGGCCGACCATGCCGTTACCGATGATAGCGAGTCTGACTTTGCTCATTTTTGCCTCGATTTCTTTTCTATTACTGCCTACCTTAACGATTCAGCAGAGGCACTTATTGATGCAAATCAAATACGCCTGCACCTACCCCTTAGTGGGTATATCTATGATTTGTCAGGATTTTTATAAGTGGCGGATATTGTTCGTTTTTTGTGCTTGCTTGTTTTTTGCACAAATTTAGTGGGGTTTTTTACGAATCGGCAGTCAGAGCGGGTAAGCAGGGTAAAACCCCTTTGCAGAACGCAAAGGGGTGATGGCGATTAGTGGGTAGCCGTTGCCGTATTGTGCTGGCGGTGACGGGTCACAAAGCCCAGCACGAAGCACATGATAAACACCACGGCGTACAGACCATTAGCGGTATGCAGCGCCGCCAGCGGGCCGCTGTGCGCTACGATCGGGCCAGTGACCACGAAGGTCAGCATGGTGCCGATGGTGCCGCAGGTCAGCACGAAGTTCACCAGCTTTGGCGAGGCCACTTTGGTCTGGAGTGAGCCAAGGGTGATGATTGAGGTATAAATCGCGCTGGAGAAGAAGCCCAGGGTCAGAATGAACCACGGCATATGTTCCGGGGAACCGTTGATGAACAGATACATCAGCACGGTCGCCAGACCCGCCAGAACGGTCAGAATACGTTGCAGGTCGAAGAAGCGCAGGATGAAGCTAAAGGCCCACATGCCGAACATGTAAGACATCCAGAAATCGCTCACCAGCTTGCCCGCGTCGTTCAGGCTCATGCCCAGACCTTTTGCGTATTCCGGTACCCACGAGATAAAGCCCAGCTGACCGAGGATGTAGCACAGGGCGGCAATGGAGAGGAATAGCACGCCGATACCCCATTTTTCCTTCGCCACCGGCTCTGAGGTGGTCTGCGCTTTTTTGCCGAGTACCGGGAAGTCACAGCCGAAGGTCAGAATGAAGATCGCGACATAGACCAGGCCGATACAGGCGTATACCCAGTACCATTCAATGCTGCGCGCGAGAAGATACGCGGCGACCATCGGGAAAATCATCCCGGCCATGCTGAAGAAGGAGTCGGTAAACAGCAGACGCGCGCCGCGCTGGCGGCCTTCATACATATGGGTGATCAGGAACGTACCGATCGACATGGTGATCCCGCTCACCAGGCCCAGCACGAACATGGCGGCGGAGAACAGGGCGATGCTGTGGCTCAACATCAGGCCCGCCACGGCGGCAACCATCAGCACGAAGCCGAAGCGCAGCTGGGTTTTCAGCGGCACGATTTCCATCAGCCAGGCATTCAGGAAAATAGAGATCAGGATCCCTGCGTTCAGGAAGGTGAAGGTGTTACTCATGCTGGAAACGGGCAGCTGGAAATACTCTGCGATATTACCCATCACCATCCCGGTGACGATCACCAACGCGCCAGTCAGGGCGTAAGAGAAGAAGCTGATCCATGTGAGCTTGATGCGATTGCTGTTAGTCATGTCTGGCCTGTTAAAAGTAAAGAAAAACGCATGGACTGCGTTTGAGCGGGCAGATTTTAGTCGCGAAAGTGATCTAATTAAATCTTTTAAGAAAATTTTGAGCACAATTGCAGGCTTTAACGTGATAAAGATCACATTCTATCGCGTGTTGAACAATCGTTTGCGCGGTAATAATTGTTTCAATTTCGTAAAATTAGGTAAAAGACTGGTCTGGGTTCATACTGCTCTTTAGAATCAAGCCATTCGCTTTTTATACTGCGCTTTGTTAAGGAATTCTCATGCTCAAATCAACACTGGCGGCTGTCGCAGCTGTGTTTGCTCTTTCTGCCGTTTCCCCTGCTGCGCTGGCAGCCAAAGGAGACCCTCACGTCCTGCTGACTACCTCTGCGGGGAATATTGAGCTGGAGCTGGATAGCCAGAAAGCCCCCGTTTCCGTGAAAAACTTCCTCGACTACGTGAACAGTGGTTTTTATAACAACACCACGTTCCACCGCGTGATCCCGGGCTTTATGATTCAGGGCGGCGGTTTCAACGAGCAGATGCAGCAGAAAAAGCCTAACCCGCCAATCAAAAATGAAGCGGATAACGGCCTGCTGAACAAGCGCGGCACCATTTCCATGGCGCGTACGGCGGATAAAGACAGCGCCACCAGCCAGTTCTTCCTCAACGTGGCAGACAACGCTTTCCTGGATCACGGCCAGCGCGACTTTGGCTATGCGGTCTTCGGTAAAGTGGTGAAAGGCATGGACGTGGCGGACAAGATCTCTCAGGTTCAGACCCACGATGTCGGTCCATACCAGAATGTGCCGTCTAAGCCAGTGGTGATCCTCTCCGCGAAAGTGCTGCCGTAATCGTTCTTCCACACGGGCATATCCTGCCCGTGTCTTTCCCTCCTCCCAGCGAAAGCGCGTTTTGCTGCTTATACTTGTGGCAAACGGACTATTCAGGGAGGCGTAGTGAAAAAACTCACCGACAAGCAAAAATCCCGACTCTGGGAGCAACAGCGTAGCGTCAATCTTCAGGCCAGCCGCCTTCTTGAAAAAGGCAAGGGTCCAGCTGAACCCGATATTGAGACGCTGGAACTGGGGCCTCCTGCACCGGGTTTACCCCATCTGTGCCTTATTCATCGCCATTTATTCCGCAACGAAATGAAAGGGGCTGGTGAGCTGCGCACCGCCGATATTTCCAAAGGCGACATTCCTTTTTGCCATTTCGAGTACATCGAGAAGGTGGGGAATGAGCTGATGGCTTCGCTGGAAACCGATAAATATCTGGTTGGCCTTCCGAAAGAGGATTTCACAGACAAAATGAGTCACTACTACTGTGAAATCAACATGCTACATCCGTTTATGAGCGGCAATGGCGTGGCCCAGCGGATCTTCTTTGAGCAGCTGGCGATCCATGCGGGCTACGTGCTGAACTGGCAGGGTATCGACCCGGACGACTGGGCCGCCGCCAACCAGAGCGGGGCGATGGGGGATCTGGCCGCCCTGAACGCCATCTTTGCTAAAGTAGTGAGCGAAGCGCGGGGATCTGAGTAGAATAGGGCGGCAATTTTTTCGGGGGCCGCCATGATTCTGCTGATTGATAACTACGATTCCTTTACCTGGAACCTTTACCAGTATTTTTGTGAGCTGGGGGCAGAGGTGGTTGTCCGCCGTAACGACGAGATCGTGCTGGCAGACATTGACACGCTGGCTCCCCGGAAAATCGTGATTTCGCCGGGGCCGTGTACCCCGTCGGAGTCCGGTATCTCCCTGGAGGCGATCCGCCACTACGCGGGCAGGCTGCCGATTCTGGGCGTCTGCCTGGGCCATCAGGCCATTGCGCAGGTTTTTGGCGCGACCATTGTCCGTGCCGCGAAAGTCATGCACGGTAAAACCTCGCCGGTCACGCACACCGGTACGGGCGTATTCTCAGGACTCAACAATCCGCTAACCGTGACGCGCTACCATTCGCTGGTGATCGATCCGCCGACGCTCCCGGCCTGCTTCGAGGTTACCGCCTGGAGCGAGACGCAGGAGATCATGGGCATTCGTCACCGGGACTGGGATCTTGAAGGCGTGCAGTTCCACCCGGAAAGCATCCTGAGCGAGCAGGGGCACGCGCTGCTGGCGAATTTCCTCAACCGCTGAATATCTGTTGCCTTGTTGTGATTTTTTATGCATATTTTGTGATTATATTTTCACAATCACTGTGACATAAAAATGGATGGTCATGACATGGCAACTGAACAACCAGCAATTACCCGCGCGACATTCGATGAAGTGATCCTGCCGATTTATGCACCGGCTGAGTTTATTCCGGTAAAAGGGAAAGGCAGCCGCGTGTGGGATCAGCAGGGCAGAGAGTACGTGGATTTCGCGGGCGGTATTGCGGTGACGGCGCTGGGCCATTGCCATCCAGCGCTGGTGGACGCGCTGAAAACCCAGGGCGAAACCCTGTGGCACACCAGCAACGTTTTCACCAACGAACCGGCGCTGCGCCTGGGCCGTAAAATCATCGATGCAACCTTCGCCGAACGCGTGCTGTTTATGAACTCCGGCACCGAAGCCAACGAAACCGCGTTCAAGCTGGCGCGCTATTACGCAACCACACGCCACAGCCCGTATAAAACCAAAATCATCGCCTTCCATAACGCTTTCCACGGTCGCTCGTTCTTTACCGTTTCCGTGGGCGGACAGCCGAAGTATTCCGACGGCTTTGGCCCGAAACCAGCGGACATCATCCACGTGCCGTTTAACGATCTGCACGCGGTAAAGGCGGTGATGGACGACCACACCTGCGCGGTGGTGGTCGAGCCGATTCAGGGGGAAGGCGGCGTCACGGCGGCTACCCCGGAATTTCTGCAAGGACTGCGCGAGCTGTGCGATGCGCATCAGGCGCTGCTGGTGTTTGATGAAGTGCAGTGTGGAATGGGGCGTACCGGGGATCTGTTCGCTTACATGCACTACGGCGTCACGCCGGATATTCTGACCAGCGCGAAAGCGCTCGGCGGCGGCTTCCCGGTTAGCGCGGTGCTCACCACCCAGGATATCGCGTCCGCGTTCCACGTCGGCTCACACGGCTCCACCTACGGCGGTAATCCGCTGGCGTGCGCCGTGGCGGGCGCGGCGTTCGACATCATCAACACGCCGGACGTTCTGAACGGCGTGAATGCGAAACGCGACCTGTTTGTGAAACACCTTAAAAAGATTGATGAACAGTACGACGTGTTCAGCGAGATCCGCGGCATGGGGCTGCTGATCGGCGCCGAGCTGAAGCCGCAGTATAAAGGTCGCGCGCGCGATTTCCTGCACGCCGCCGCCCATGAAGGCGTCATGGTACTCAACGCCGGGCCGGACGTGATGCGTTTTGCGCCGTCGCTGGTGGTGGAAGAGAACGACATTGAAGACGGGTTAACCCGCTTTGCCGCGGCGGTCGCGAAGATTGTAAAAGGCTAATACGCCGTCCGCTTCAACCTGCGGGTTAACCAAATCCCGTGATGCGGACGCTGACGCCATGCCACCGAGGAAATGGTGTGCATGGTGTTCAGGTGCCCGAGAACGCGCTGCAAATGCTGCTCCAGGGTGCTCATCGGGCCGTGGGTGAGTGTTTCCGGCGCTTCCAGAATATTTGACTCTCCCGACTCGCCCGGCGCGTCATACTCCAGACGCTGCTGACAGCGCTGCAACGCAATTTCACACGACTGCAAATAGCGCTGCGCCAGGTCTGGCGTCAGCATGGTGTGCTCGCGCGCCAGCGTGGTCATGGCGTTGATGTGCTCGACGATAAACTGGCTGTGCGTCACCCACAGCTTCATGTCCGCCAGGTAGTGCGCGTTAAAGCCCGGCTCCTGCATGGCCTGGTTCAGGGAGTTGAACAGGGCGTTATGCGCCTGGTTGACCTTCATGCGTTCGTAGGCCAGCGGGGAAGGCTGCGGGTCGTCGCTCAGGATCAGGCGAATGGCCTGCTGATCGGCCTCCAGCGCGTCGTGGGCGTTCTGCCTCAGCAGCCCGCTCTGCCACTGTGGCCACAGCCAGACCATACCGCCAAAGGCGATCAGACAGCCAATCAGCGTATCGACCAGCCGGGCAATAATAAACTGTTCCCCGTTAAGCGTGAGCAGTTGCAGGGTATACACCGCCGTCACCGTAAAGCCCACCATCGCCCAGCCGTAGTTTTTGCGGATGATCAGATAGCTCACTAAAGTGATCGCCAGCATACCGGCCAGGGTATAGCCCTCCGGCACGTGGAAGTGCAGCGTCACGCCCGCGATAATCAGCCCCGCCATCGTGCCGCCCGCACGATGCAGAATCCGGACCCGCGTGGCGCCATAGCCGTTCTGGGTAACAAACAGTACGGTCATTAAGATCCAGTAGGGTTTCGGCAGGTGCAGGGCCATTCCCATCAGGCTGGCGATGCTCAGCATCACGCTGATCCGCGCGGCGTTGCGCAGGGCGGAAGACTTCAGCGACAGGTAGCTTTTCAGCGCGGGCAGCAGCGGGAGCCGTTTTTGCTTATCGGCCATCAGGTCGCGGGCATAAAGCGGGCGCTGGGTGCGCAGCACGCGGGCGATGCGGCTGAAATGCCAGGCGGCAAATTGCCCGACCGGGTTATCCGCGTGCTGACGCGCAATCTTTTCCAGCGCGCCGAGCTGTTTATCCATGTTAAAGCGCGTCGGATAGCGGTGATAGAGAATATCATCAGCCAACACCCGCAGGCGCGCCGCGACGGTCTGCGCGTTCCAGCGGATCACTGCTTCCGCATGGCTGCGCTCCACCAGCTTTTGCACCTCTTCCGGATTATGCAGGCTGACGGAGATATGCTCCTGCAAATCCAGCCCGACCTGGAAGGTACGCAGCAGCCGCTTGTATTCATGATTTTTATTGGCGGCAAGCATGTGCAGCTGCTGGTAGCACTGGCTGATCAGATCCACCACTTTTTGCTGCCGCTCCAGCAGCGGCGGCAGGGATTTTTCCGGGTCGGTATGCTGAGTGAGCAGGGTGTATTTTGCTTCGCAGTATTCAGCAAGCTGCACGTAGAGCAGGCTCAGGGATTCACGCAGCGGCTGTTCCCGCCACAGCCAGAACCAGAACCAGTTAAACAGCCCGTACCACAGCGTGCCGAGGGCGTAGATCAGCAATGGCTCCCACACAGGCATATTGCCCGCAAGGCTTAAGGTGAAGATGGCGGCTATCAGCGACGCGGGAAGCAGGCGGGCGTGCAGCGAGCTGATTTCAGCGGTTACGCCGAGCGTCATCGCCAGCACGGTCAGGATCAGCGGCAGCGGAATGTCGCGGGCCAGTAAAAGCTGCACGGCCAGGCTACAGCCGGCAAACAGGCAGCCGCCAATAATCAGGCGTTTGAAAAAGCGTTTATGCGGCGTGTCCAGACCGGCAATGTTGCAGCAGGCGGGCACGAGAGAAAACAGCAACCCCTGCTGAAGATGTCCGAGGAGCAGGCCCACGGCCACGGGGAGACACAACACCAGCGTTTGTCGCAGTGCGTAGTTAACTTCCGGGTGATAGATCAGCCTGCGCCACATGAGGAGTAGAGACAAAAACGGCGTGCCACCCTGCGGCGGCACGCCGTCTGACCGGAATTAACGGGTCCCGTAAACCACGATGGTTTTACCGTGGGCGGAGATCAGGTTCTGGTCTTCCAGCATCTTCAGGATACGGCCCACTGTTTCACGGGAGCAGCCGACAATCTGACCGATTTCCTGGCGGGTAATTTTAATTTGCATACCGTCAGGGTGGGTCATGGCGTCCGGCTGTTTCGCCAGGTTCAGCAGCGTCTGCGCGATACGACCGGTTACGTCCAGGAAAGCAAGGTTACCCACCTTCTCAGAGGTCACTTGCAGACGGCGTGCCATCTGGGAAGATAGACGCATCAGGATGTCAGGGTTGACCTGAATCAGCTGACGGAATTTCTTGTAAGAAATTTCAGCCACTTCACATGCTGTTTTTGCACGAACCCAGGCGCTACGTTCCTGGCCTTCTTCAAACAGGCCCAGTTCACCGATAAAATCGCCCTGGTTCAGATAAGAAAGGATCATCTCTTTCCCTTCTTCATCTTTGATCAGCACGGCCACCGAGCCTTTAACGATGTAATACAACGTTTCCGCTTTTTCACCCTGGTGAATCAGCGTGCTCTTTGATGGGTACTTATGAATGTGGCAATGAGACAAGAACCATTCGAGAGTCGGGTCTGTTTGCGGTTTGCCAAGCACCATGCGCTGTTATCCTCTGTTATAAGCTGTCACCAGAGTCATAAGATGCATCCGGACTCTGGGGTTGCAATCGAATTCTTACCCATACCCTGGGAAGTCGGCTGTCGTAACGTTTCGCAGCCAGTAAAGTTTGATGTCCTCTGCATACATGTGTAACGTCAATGTATTACTGTAGCATCCAGAGTGTTTTAGCATAGCTTTCGCTGCGTGTCTCCTGGTGTCTCGCTTCAGCATGACGCAGGTCGCCTTCCGTTGCGAGAAATGTAACGTACACGTAATCTGTCATAAAAAATGCAACGTTGGAGTGAGTGAATATGCAAGCGCGTGTGAAATGGGTTGAAGGGTTAACGTTCCTGGGCGAGTCGGCCTCCGGGCACCAGGTTTTGATGGACGGTAACTCCGGCGATAAAGCCCCAAGCCCGATGGAAATGGTGCTGATGGCGGCAGGGGGATGCAGTGCGATCGACGTGGTGTCGATCCTGCAAAAAGGCCGTCATGACGTGACCGATTGTGAAGTGAAGCTGACGTCAGAACGTCGCGAAGAGGCGCCACGCCTGTTCACGCACATCAATCTGCATTTTGTTGTCACCGGGAAAGCGCTGAAAGACGCGGCGGTGTCACGCGCGGTGGATCTCTCAGCGGAGAAGTACTGCTCCGTGGCGTTGATGCTGGAGAAAGCGGTAAACATCACCCATTCGTATGAAGTGATCGAGGCTTAATCTTTTGGCGGGTGGCGTTTCGCTGACCCGCCCTACAAAAGCATGACCGTAGGCCCGGTAAGCGCAGCGCCACCGGGCAAAAAAATCACGCGATCTGCTTCCCTTCCATCAGCCGCTGCACCAGCGGCGTCATGATCAGCTCCATCGCCAGCCCCATTTTTCCGCCCGGCACCACTAACGTATTCATGTGCGAAATAAACGAGCCTTGCAGCATCGCCAGCAGCCAGGGGTAATCGATGCCTTCCAGGTTGCGGAAGTGGATCACCACAAAGCTTTCGTCCAGCGAGGGAATGCTTTTCGCGGCGAACGGGTTAGAGGTATCCACGGTGGGCACGCGCTGGAAGTTAATGTGGGTGCGGGAGAACTGTGGCGTCAGGAAGTTGATGTAGTCTTCCATGGAGCGCACCACCGAGTCCATCACCGCTTCACGCGAGTGGCCGCGCTCGCTGATGTCGCGCGTCAGCTTCTGGATCCACTCAAGGTTAACAATCGGCACCACCCCTACCAGCAAATCCACGTGGCGCGCCACGTCGTGCTGAGGCGTCACCACGCCGCCGTGCAACCCTTCGTAAAACAGCACGTCAGTCGGTTCCGGCAGCGGCTGCCAGGGCGTGAACGTGCCGGGTACCTGGTTCCAGGGAACGGCTTCATCGTAGGTGTGCAGATACTTGCGGGACTGTCCGGTGCCGCTTTGCCCGTATTCGCGGAAGGTTTGCTCCAGCAGGCCGAAGTCATTCGCCTCCGGACCAAAGTAGCTGATGTGTTTACCCAGATCGCGCGCCTTGCGGATGGCCATGTCCATCTCCGGGCGCGTGTAGCGGTGAAAGCTGTCGCCCTCTACCTCTGCCGCCCGTAAATTCAGCTGTGCGAAGATCTTGCGAAAGGCGAGGCTGGTGGTGGTGGTTCCCGCCCCGCTCGAACCCGTAACGGCAATAACCGGATGTCTGGCAGACATAGCAACTCCCTGACTGGAAAAGTTTTAAGATCAGCCATGAAACGCGTTGCGGGGCATGATATTGACCGTCTCATGCAGTTCGGACCATACCAGCACCACGTCGCCGCTTTTAAGCTGGCGCTTAACATCGTTGACCTTTTGTTCAAGCGAACGTTCATGTTCACCATAATCGGTGCCTTCGCGCAAGACAAAGCTTTCAATCAGATTATCGAGCGTTTCGGGAGAGAGATCCTGCCAGGGAATAATCATTTTTTACCGTCCAGATAAGCCGTTAGCCAGTCGGGAATACGCGTCTCAAGCCACATTTTAGGCCGACGCAGCGTGCCGCCAACAAAGCCGACGTGTCCGCCGAACTCGGTAAGCTGATACTGCACGTTGGCCGGCAGATAATCGGGCGCGGGGATCGAGTGATGATCCATAAACGGATCGTCTTTGGCGTGGATAATCAGCGTGGGTTTCGTGATTTGATTCAGTAAAGGCATGGCGCTGCACTGACGGTAATAGTCGATTGCATCGGCAAAGCCGTGAATTTTCGAGGTGATCAAATCATCAAACTCGCGCAGGCGCTTCACGCGTTTAAGCTGTTGCAGCGTCACAGGCAGCGTATCCGGGTAGGCCTTCAGCTTGCGCGCGGCGTTGGCTTTCAGCAGGTTGAGCAGGTAACGCTGGTAGACTCGCGAAAACCCCTTTTCCATATGATAGCTGCACTGCTCAAGCATAAATGGCGCGGAGACAATAACCGCCGCGTCCAGCGGTACGGCGTCGCTCTCTTTCGCCAGCAGGCAGGCCAGCATATTGCCGCCCAGCGAGTATCCCACCGCTGCCGTTGGCGCGGCGCCAAAACGGTCTCTCAGCCAGCGCAGAAACCAGGTGCCGTCCTCGGTTTCACCCGAGTGATAGATGCGTTTCTGGCGATTTGGCTCGCCGCTGCATCCGCGAAAGTGCATTACGACCCCAAGCCAGCCGCGGGCCTTCGCCGCCTCGATGAGGCCGTGGGCGTAAGGGCTGTGCAGGCTGCCTTCCAGACCGTGAAACACCACCAGACGAGGTTTATGTTTGGCCCGCTCCGGATCTTCGCTCCAGGCAAGATCCAAAAAGTCGCCATCCGGCAAATCCAGGCGTTGCCAGTGAGGGGCGAACCGTACCTTGCGCCGGATCAGGCGCGGCAGCATGGTTTGCAGGTGGGGGTTAGCCACCCCGCGCATGGGCACAAACTCTGCGCTCTCTTCGGCTGCAATGTCGAAGTCTGAGGGAATGATTTGGGTCATAAGGGCGATGCTGATTCTTGTCAGTAATTAACTATACCTTCCGGATTGTACCCCGTTTAGCCCGTTTTTCCGAAATATGAACTGATCCCGATCACATTTCCTTACCTTGTTTATTACTCTCAAGCTAATGATTCCGTCCTACGCTTAATTGATGCCTTTCTCACCAGAGCGCACACTTTACTCAACGTCAGGCAAATCAGAATGATGTGCTGAATCAGGAGGTTAATAATGTTATCTGGGCAAACTCCCACCCGGCAATGGAACACCCGACGCACTGAGAAAGCGCGTCGTCTGGCATCCGTACCGGTACAGGGCAAGGTACTGCCAACGGGCGATCTTGTCGCCATGCTGGAAAAACTGATCGCACCAGGCGACAAAGTCGTTCTGGAAGGTAATAACCAGAAGCAGGCGGATTTCCTTTCCCGTTCACTGGCGGAAGTGAACCCGCAAATCGTACATGACCTGCATATGATCATGCCGAGCGTGGGCCGCAGCGAACATCTGGACATCTTTGAGAAAGGTATCGCCCGCAAGCTGGATTTCTCCTTCTCCGGTACGCAAAGCCTGCGCATTTCGCAGCTGCTGGAAGATGGTCAGCTCGAAATCGGTGCGATTCACACCTACATCGAACTCTATTCACGTTTATACGTCGACCTGTCGCCAAACGTGGCGCTGATTGCCGGTTTTAAAGCGGACCGCAAAGGCAATCTTTATACCGGGGCGAGTACCGAAGATACCCCGGCGCTGGTGGAAGCTGCCGCGTTCCACGACGGTATCGTCATCGCACAGGTGAACGAACTGGTGGACGACGAGTGCGACCTGCCGCGCGTTGATATCCCGGGCTCGTGGATCGATTACGTGGTGGTGGCGGACAAGCCGTTCTTTATTGAACCGCTCTTCACCCGCGACCCGCGCCTCATCAAACAGGAACATATCCTGATGGCGATGATGGCAATTAAAGGCATCTACGCGGAGCACCAGGTGCAGTCCCTGAACCACGGGATCGGCTTTAACACCGCGGCGATTGAGCTGCTGCTGCCAACCTACGGCGAACAGCTCGGGCTCAAAGGCAAAATCTGTAAACACTGGACCCTGAACCCGCATCCAACGCTGATCCCCGCCATCGAAAGCGGCTGGGTGGAGAGCGTCCACTGCTTCGGCGGCGAGCTGGGGATGGAAGAGTACATCCGCGCTCGTCCGGACGTGTTCTTTACCGGTGCAGACGGCTCTATGCGCTCTAACCGCGCCTTCTGCCAGCTGGCAGGTCAGTACGCGGTGGATATGTTTATCGGCTCTACGCTACAGGTTGATGGTTACGCGAACTCCTCAACCGTGACCCGCGGTCGTCTCTCCGGCTTCGGTGGCGCGCCAAACATGGGCCACGATCCGCACGGTCGTCGCCACGCCACGCCGGCCTGGCTGAACATGATCACCGAGCCGGACCCAATGCAGCGCGGTAAAAAGCTGGTCGTGCAGATGGTGGAAACTTTCCAGGCGGGCGTGAAGCCAACCTTCGTGGAAAAACTCGACGCCGTAGACGTGGCGAAAGCCTCCGGTATGCCGCTGGCGCCGGTCATGATTTACGGTGATGACGTCACCCACGTGCTGACGGAAGAGGGGATTGCGTACCTCTACCGGGCGAAAGATCTGGAAGAGCGTCGCGCGATGGTCGCCGCCGTGGCGGGTATTACCGATATCGGTCTGGGCGTGGATGCCAAACGCGTGGCGGAACTGCGCCAGAGCGGGAAGGTGGTTTATCCGGAAGATATGGGTATTCGTCGCACCGACGCCACTCGCTCTCTGCTGGCCGCAGGCAGCGTGTCCGACCTCGTTGAGTGGTCCGGCGGTCTGTATAACCCACCTGCGAAATTCCGGAGCTGGTAATGAAACTTCTGCCCCAGATCCAGGTTGAAGGCGGTGCCGAATGGCTGGCGCGAACCGCCACGCAGTGTCTGATTGACGAAGCACGCTTAAGCCCGAAACCCGGTCTGGTGGACAGCCGGGGGAACGGCGCGCACCACGATTTATCGCTTGCGCTGATGGAGCGTTCCGCCCACAGCCTGACCCCCTCGTTTCAGGCGATGGCGCAGCAGAGCTGGCAGCGTCCGGCGGATATTGCCCTCAGGCAAACCGTTGGCCGCCTGGGTCGCGAAGGTGAACGGCAGATGATGGCCGCTACCGACGGCGTGAATACGCACCGTGGCGCGATCTGGGCTTTAGGTCTGCTGGTGAGCGCGGTGGCGATGCTGGGCGGTGATGCCAGCGCGCAGGCCGTCGCGAACACCGCCGCGCAGCTGGCGAAACTGCCGGACGACGCGGCACCAAAAGTGTTCAGCAAAGGGTTACGCGCCACGCACCGCTACCGCGTGCCGGGCGCGCGTGAAGAGGCTCAGCAGGCGTTTCCGCACGTTATGCAGCGCGCGCTGCCGCAGCTTCGCCTCAGCCGTTTCAACGGCAGCAGCGAAACGCACGCCAGGCTTGACGCGCTGATGGCGATCATGACCTCGCTCACCGATACCTGCGTGCTGTCGCGCGCTGGAATGGAGGGTCTGGACGCCATGCAGAACGGTGCCCGTGCGGTGCTGAACGCCGGAGGATGCGCAACGCTTGCCGGACAGCAGGCGCTGGCGCGGTTAGACCGTCAGATGCTGACGCTCAACGCCTCGCCGGGCGGTGCCGCAGACCTGCTTGCCGCCACGCTGTTTCTTGACCGCATCGAAACGCCCTATTCAAAGCATTAAGAGGATGTTATGGAAAAAATTACATTGACCGTGCCCGCCAGCCGCGAAGTAAGCGGCAGGGCGCTGGCAGGGGTAGTCGGTTCCGGGGATATGGAGGCGCTTTTCACCGCCGAACCGGGCCAGACCTTAACCATTGATATCACCACCTCCGTCGACAACAGCCGCGGACGCTGGGAGGCGTTGTTCAACCGCCTGCAAACCGTCAGCAGCCTGCCCGCAGGCAAACTGACCATCCACGATTTCGGCGCGACGCCGGGCGTGGCGCGCATTCGTATCGAACAGGTCTTTGAAGGGGTGAATCATGCGTGATGACAGCAGCTTTATCGAACTAAAAGCGCGCCAGCGTGCGCAGGCATTGCTTGACGACGGCAGCTACCGCGAACTGCTGGATCCGTTTGAAGGCATTATCTCTCCATGGCTTGGGCCACAGGGGATTGTTCCTCAGTCCGACGACGGCATGGTGGTCGCGAAAGGGACCATCAACGGCCAGCCTGCGGTAGTCGTGGCGATTGAAGGCACCTTCCAGGGCGGCAGCATGGGCGAAGTGTCCGGCGCCAAAATGGCGGCGGCGCTGGAGTTGGCGGCGGAAGATAACCGCAACGGCATTCCGACTCAGGCGGTACTGTGCCTCGAAACCGGTGGCGTACGTTTGCAGGAAGCCAACCTTGGCCTGGCGGCGATTGCCGATATCCACGCCGCGATCGTTGACCTGCGTCGCTATACCCCGGTCGTCGGGATTGTCGCCGGGACCGTAGGTTGCTTCGGCGGGATGTCTATCGCCGCGGCGCTGTGCAGCTACCTGATTGTGACCCGCGAAGCGCGTCTTGGCCTCAACGGTCCGCAGGTTATTGAGCAGGAAGCGGGCATTGAAGAGTACGACTCCCGCGACCGTCCGTTTATCTGGAGCATGACCGGCGGTGAAGTGCGCTATGAAAGCGGGCTGGTAGACGCGCTCGTCGGCGACGGCGTGAACGCGGTGAAAGCCGCGATGAACGAGGCCATCGCCAAAGGCGTACCGGCGAAACATCGCACCGATAACTACGACGATTACCTGAACCGTCTGACGAATTTCGACACCCGCAAACAGGCCGATGCCGAACAGATTAAAGCGCTTTTTGCCCGGGAGGTGAAATGATGAGTACTTCAATAAGCCGTGGCGAACTCTGGCTGGAAACCCTCGCTCCTCACGCCAAACGTCTGGAAGGGTTATGCCCGTCCGTGCAGGCGGCAGACGGCGAGCTGAACGGTGAAACGGTGCGCTTTGTCGCCGTGGTGCCGGACGCCAACAACCACTTCCCGCGCGCGGCGCAAGGGGAAGTCGGCCTGCTGGAAGGCTGGACGCTGGCAAAAGTGGTCAGCGAAACCGTAGCCGCTGACGCTGATAAAGCCGTGAAGCGCCCGATTGTGGCGGTGATCGACGTCCCAAGCCAGGCCTATGGTCGTCGCGAAGAGGCGTTTGGTATCCACCAGGCGCTGGCCGGAGCCGCTGCCGCCTACGCCAACGCGCGTTTAGCGGGGCATCCGGTGATTGGTCTTATCGTCGGTAAGGCCATGTCTGGCGCGTTTCTGGCGCACGGCTACCAGGCTAACCGCCTGATTGCCTTCAACGATAAAGGCGTGCTGATCCACGCGATGGGCAAAGAGTCTGCGGCGCGCATTACGCTGCGCACCGTAGAGGCGCTGGAAAAACTGGCGGCAACCATCCCGCCAATGGCGTACGACATCAGCAACTACGCCACGCTGGGGCTGCTTTCTGACCTGCTGGACATCAGCAATCCGGATGCCCCTTCCGATAACGATCTGACGCTGGTGAAAACCACCCTGCAACAGGCCATCAGTGACGCTCGTCAGGACACCACGTTGAAAAACCGTCTGGGTGCTGACAACCGCCGCAGCTCGGCGCTCGTACGTGAACGCATGCGAGCCAACTGGTAAGTAACAAGAGACCTGCCAGATGCATCACCCCGTGGGCGCACCCGCTGCGTCCACGCGGGGAGCTGCATCCTGAAAATAATAAACATCGCGCCAGTGCTTAAACTTTTTTACTACAGGTGATTTATGACTTACGTAATTGTTCATGCTCTTGCACCGATTTTCGTCATCATGCTGCTGGGATTCTGGGCCGGTAAGGCAAAGATGGTCGATAACAAAAATGTTTCCCTGCTGAATATCTTCGTTATGGATTTTGCACTCCCTGCCGCGCTGTTCAGCGCCACCGTGCAAACCCCGTGGACCGGCATTGTGGCGCAGTCGCCGCTGATCCTGGTTCTCACTCTGGCGATGTGGATCACCTATGCGGCCATCTACTTCCTCGCCACCAAAGTCTTTAAAAAATCCCCGCAGGATGCGGCCGTGCTGACGCTGACCGTCGCCCTGCCAAACTATGCGGCGCTCGGCCTGCCGATTCTGGGCAGCGTGCTGGGTGAAAGTTCTTCTACTTCACTCTCCGTAGCGGTCTCCATCGCCTGTGGTTCGGTGCTGATGACCCCGTTCTGCCTGCTGATTCTGGAGCGTGAGAAAGCCCGCGCCGAAGGCAATAACTCCGGTTCAACGCTTTCCATGCTGCCGGTGCTGATGTGGCGTTCCATTAAAAAACCGATCGTGATGGGCCCGCTGTTGGGTGTGATCCTGTCCGCTATCGGCATCACAATGCCAGAGCTGGTACTGGCGGCGATTAAACCGCTGGGACTGTCCGCGACCGCTGCGGCGCTGTTCCTGACCGGGGTGATCCTCTCCGCGCGTAAGCTTCAGATCAACACCATGGTGATCACCTCCACCATCGCTAAGCTGCTCATCCAGCCAGCGATTGCCTGGGGTATCGTCTTGATCTTCGGTCTGCACGGCTCCGTGGCGATCACCGCCATCCTGATGATTGCGCTGTCCGCGGGCTTCTTCGGCGTCGTGTTCGGTAACCGCTTTGGCGTGCAGTCGCCGGATGCAGAAGCCGTGCTGCTGTTGAGCTCCGTACTGTGTATCCTGTCGCTGCCGCTGTTTATTTCGCTGACTTCAGGAATGTAATCATGACCACAACATTACGCCCCCACGACCTTATCTGGCTTACCGCGCGTGACGCGCTGGAAGGCGTCACCGACTCCTGGGTGGACGCGGCCTGGCATACCGGGCTGCCGGTAGTGGTACGGCGTGATGTTGATAGTGAAGGCCGTATTCCCGTTGGCGTGCGCGGTTTGCGTCGCGACCAGCGTGCGGCCGGATGGGTGAAGCCCGGGAACGTGCTGCGCGTGGTTTCGCCTGAAGATTTGTGCGTCACCGCCGATCTGCTGCGTTCGCCGTTTGTCACTCAGCCGCCGGTTCAGGTGGCGCTTCAGCTTGCTCAGCAGTCGTGGCCGTGGACGTGGGGGATAACCGGCAGTACGGGTTACGCGCTGGCGACCAGTATTCCGGTGATCCACGCCGACAGCGATCTCGATCTGCTCATCCGCGCTCCGCACGCCGTGTCACCTGACGCGTTTACCGGCTGGCAGGCTCAGCTTGGCCGCGCGCTGTGCCGGGCGGATACGCAGGTGGATACGCCCGAGGGCGGATTCGCGCTGGCGGAATGGTTACGCGATGGCAAAACGCTGCTGAAAACTCGCCGTGGACCGCGCCTGGTGGCGGATCCATGGCACAGGGAGGAGTAATGAAAATACTGTTTACCTTTCCGGGGCAGGGCACCCAGCATGAAGGTATGCTGCAAAACCTGCCGGGAACGGAGCTGGAGCAGGCCCGTGCCGTGCTGGGGGCGGAAGTCGATACCCTGGACAGCGCAGCCTCGCTGACCCATACCCGCGCGGTTCAGCTTTCACTGTTAATTGCCGGCGTGTCCTGGGCGTGCGAGCTGGAACGTCGCGGCGTGTCGCCGGATATCGTCAGCGGTTTATCGATTGGCGCTTATCCCGCGGCGGTAGTGGCGGGCGCGCTGGCGTTTACGGACGCGCTGAAGCTGGTGGCGCTGCGTGGCGATCTGATGGAGCAGGCGTATCCGCACGGCTACGGCCTGACGGCGATAATGGGGTTGACCCTGCCGCAGGTGGAAAACCTTATCCAGGGGACAGAAACCTATATCGCTAACCTGAATGCCGAAACGCAGATCGTTATAGCCGGAACCGATGACGGCATGGCGCAGGTGGCGGAACGCGCGCTGGCGAAGGGTGCGAGCAAGGCCAAACGGCTGGCGGTAAGCGTGCCGTCGCACTGCGAGCTGCTGGCGGAACCGGCGCAGAAGCTGGTGGCGGCGTTTGAATCGGTCACGCTTTCACGCCCCCGCTGCGCGTACCTGAGCGGCAGTACCGGGCGCGTGCTCTGGCAGCCAGAAAGAATTGCCGATGACCTGGCGATGAACATGGCGCGCACCGTGCGCTGGCAGGAGGCAGTCATTTCCGCCAATGAACGCGAAGCGCGGCTGGCGATTGAGATGCCGCCAGGGGGCATATTGACCTGCCTGACGCGTCAGGCGGCCTGGGAAGGGGAATCCATTTCGCTGGAGCGCAGCGGGGTGGACGTGGCGGTGCATCTGGCAGGGCGGCTTCAGCGGTGAGTTTGATGCCCGGTGGCGGCTGCGCCTTACCGGGCCTACAATCCGGGAGTAGGCCCGGTAAGCGTAGCGCCACCGGGCAATAACATCAGGCACCATCCTGCAAACTGCGGGCATACATCCGCCCTTCAGCGGCCAGCGCCCGCAGGCTGGGATCCTGCTCGCGGTTGCGCGCAAAGACGATCGCAATCAGCTGCTGCATCTGGTACGGCTGCGCCAGCTTTAACAGCTGCACCGAATTTTCGTACACTTTCTTCATCCTGCCCGGCATTAGCGTAAACCCGACCCCTGCCTGCACCAGGCTCAGCATCGAGAAGATATCGTTCACCCGCGTCACAATATCCGGCTCGAAGCCGGCAATATGAAACGCTTCCTGAAACCCCGCATACGTGGCGAACCCTTCCGCGAGGGCGACGAACTTCCGATCTTTATAGTCGCGCAGATCGGCGGGGACGCTGGTATTGAGCGTGGCAGAGGCCGGTGCGGCAAGGAAAATATCGTCGTGGAACAGCGGCAGCACTTCGAGGCTGTTACGGTCGATATCGCTTTCGGAGATAGAGATTAAAATCGCGTCCAGCGACCCTTCATCCAGCATGTGCAGCAAGGTTTCGTTAGATCCCATCGTGAGATCCATCTCCAGATCCGGACGGCGCAGCTTCATGCCCATGATCAGGCGCGGCACGGTTTCCAGCGTCAACGAGTAGAGCGTGCCGACGCGTAACCGCCCCTGACCAATGCCGGCGACCTTGCGCGACTCTTCCAGCCCGCGCTCCATCACCTGCATCACCTCCTGGCAATACTCCAGCAGCGTCCACGCCGAGGGGAGGGCAATCAGGTTGCGTCCTTTGTGGGTAAAGAGCGGGCAGCGGACGTTCTCTTCCAGGGTATGCAGCGCCCGGTGCACGCTGACGCCGCTCAGGCCGAGTGTTTCGGCGGTACGCGCGATATTGCCCTTCTCCATGAACGTCATGAAGATGCTGAGCTTACGGAACGTAATCTCGCTCGTGGTATCGAAACCCATAACCCTCCCGGCGTGTTAGTCGGCTTGCAGCATCGCTTCCAGCTGTTCCTGCGCGTCCAGCCAGGCCATTTCGCACTCTTCGAGGCTGGATTTGGCTTTCGCCTGCGTTTGCAGGCAGTCCGTTAGCTCCGCTTTACGGCGCTGATCGTACAGATCGCTGTCGCCCAGCTTCTCTTCAACGGCGGCAAGCGTGGCGTTGAGCTTTTCCATCTCTTTTTCGAGACGGGCAATCTCTTTACGCAGCGGCTGAGTCTGGGTGCGCAGCTCCGCTTCACGGCGCTTCTGGTCTTTGCGCGCCTGCGCGCTGTTGGCGTTGTCTTTCGCTGACTCTTCCGGCTGGTTTTCCTGCTTCTGCACGTCCGTCAGCCACTGCTGATAATCTTCCAGATCGCCGTCGAACGGCTCCACTTTGCCACCGTGCACCAGGTAGAGATCGTCGGTGGTGGAGCGGATCAGGTGGCGATCGTGCGATACGACAACCAGCGCCCCTTCGAACTCAATCAGCGCTTCGGTCAGCGCCTGACGCATGTCGAGATCCAGGTGGTTGGTCGGTTCATCGAGCAGCAGCAGGTTTGGACGCTGCCAGACGATCAGCGCCAGCACCAGACGGGCTTTTTCACCGCCCGAGAAACGCGCGGTGTTTTCAGTGACCTTATCGCCCTGGAAGCCGAAGCCGCCGAGGTAGTCGCGCAGCTTTTGCTCCATTTCCTGCGGGGCCAGGCGAGCCAGGTGCTGAATTGGCGATTCATCCGCGCGTAAAAATTCCAGCTGATGCTGGGCGAAGTAGCCAAGCTTAATGCCCTTCGCCAGGCCGATTTCGCCGCTGACCGGGTTAAGCTCGCCCGCCAGCAGCTTGATTAGCGTGGATTTACCGGCGCCGTTACGCCCCAGCAGACCGATGCGTGAACCCGGCACCAGGTTAAGCTTAATAGAGTCGAGAATAATGCGATCGCCATAGCCTGCGCTCACTTTTTCCATTTTCAACAGCGGGTTCGGCAGGCTCTCCGGCTCGCGGAAACTGAAGTGGAACGGGTTATCCACGTGCGCGGGGGCGATCATCTCCATGCGTTCCAGCATCTTGATGCGGCTCTGCGCCTGCTTGGCTTTTGACGCCTTAGCCTTGAAGCGATCCACAAAGCTTTGCAGGTGCGCTACGCGCTGCTGCTGGCTTTCATACATCGCCTGCTGCTGGGCAAGGCGCGTCGCGCGCTGGCGTTCGAAGGAGCTGTAGTTGCCGGTGTACTCGAACATGCTTTGCTGTTCGATATGAATGATTTTATCTACTACCGGATCGAGGAAGTCGCGGTCGTGGGAGATCAGAATCAGAGTGCCCTGATAGCTCTTAAGCCACTTCTCCAGCCAAATAACCGCATCGAGATCGAGGTGGTTGGTCGGTTCATCGAGCAGCAGGAGGTCGGAGCGGCAGATCAGCGCCTGCGCCAGGTTGAGGCGCATACGCCAGCCGCCCGAGAAGTCGCTGACCGGGCGTTCAAGCTGTTCGTTGCTGAAGCCCAGACCGTGCAGCAGGCTGGAGGCGCGGGAGCGAATGGTCCAGGCGTCGATGGCGTCCAGCTTGCCGTGAACGGTGGCGATGGCGTGGCCGTCGTTGCGCTCGTTAGCGGCATTAAGCTCCGCTTCGAGCCTGCGGTATTCGCGGTCGCCGTCGATAACATAGTCGAGTGCGGGTTCGCTCAGCGCAGGCGTCTCCTGGTTCACCCAGGCAAGCTGCCAGTTGCCCGGGAAGGTAAAGTTCCCGCCGTCCGCGCTTATCTCGTTTTTCAGCAGCGCCAGCAGGGTGGATTTACCGCAGCCGTTTTTGCCGACCAGCCCCACCTTCTGGCCCGGGTTGATGGTAGCAGTCGCGTTATCCAGCAGGACGCGCACGCCGCGACGAATTTGTAACGAGGAGAAAACAATCATAGAAGCGCCGTATGTTCCGACTATGTTAATTTGTCATTATAATAATGTAAGGTGTGGGCCATTTTTCCCACCGGGCCGCCATGGTAGCCCAAAACGACAACAATACACAAAAACAGAACCGGGAGGGGAGTGATGTCTCAGACAGCGAAAGTGCTGCTGCTGTATGCCCATCCGGAATCTCAGGACTCGGTGGCGAACCGGGTGCTGCTTAAGCCGGCCACACAGCTCAGTAACGTCACGGTGCACGATCTCTACGCGCACTATCCTGATTTCTTTATCGATATTCCTTACGAGCAGGAACTGCTGCGTCAGCATGACGTGATTGTGTTCCAGCATCCGCTTTATACCTACAGCTGTCCGGCGCTGCTCAAAGAGTGGCTGGACCGCGTGCTGAGCCGGGGCTTTTCCAGCGGGGTGGGAGGCAACCAACTGGCGGGAAAGTACTGGCGGAGCGTCATTACCACCGGTGAGCCGGAAAGCGCTTACCGTCACGACGGGCTGAACCGTTATCCCATGAGCGACATCCTGAGGCCGTTCGAGCTGACGGCGGCGATGTGCCGCATGCACTGGATGAGCCCGATTATTGTTTACTGGGCGCGGCGGCAGGAACCAAAGGCGCTGGCGAGCCATGCCAGAGCCTACGGAGAATGGCTGGCATCACCGATACCGGCGGGAGGACGCTAATGGACGGTTCGAATTTACTCCTTGCCGGGGTGCTGTTTTTGTTTGCCGCCGTGGTCGCCGTGCCGCTTGCCGCGCGTCTCGGCATCGGCGCGGTGCTGGGCTATTTGCTGGCGGGGATCGCCATTGGCCCCTGGGGGCTGGGGTTCATCAGCGATGTGGATGAAATTCTCCACTTCTCCGAGCTGGGCGTGGTGTTCCTGATGTTCATTATCGGCCTTGAATTGAACCCCTCCAAGCTATGGCAATTGCGGCAATCTATTTTTGGCGTCGGGGCGGCGCAGGTGTTGCTCAGCGCCGCCATTCTGGCGGGCCTGCTGATGCTGACGCAGTTTTCCTGGCAGGCGGCGGTGATTGGCGGGATCGGTCTTGCGATGTCGTCGACGGCGATGGCGCTACAGCTGATGCGCGACAAGGGGATGAACCGCAACGAGGCGGGGCAGCTGGGCTTTTCGGTGCTGCTGTTCCAGGATTTAGCGGTGATCCCGGCGCTGGCGCTGGTGCCGCTGCTGGCAGGCTCCGGAGACGATCATTTCGACTGGATGAAAATCGCCATGAAGGTGCTGGCCTTCGCGGGCATGCTGATTGGCGGACGGTTTTTACTGCGCCCGGTATTCCGGTTCATTGCCGCATCCGGCGTGCGCGAGGTATTTACCGCCGCAACGCTGCTGCTGGTTCTCGGCTCGGCGCTGTTCATGGATGCCCTCGGGCTGTCGATGGCGCTCGGGACGTTTATCGCCGGGGTGCTGCTTGCGGAAAGTGAGTACCGCCACGAGCTGGAGACCGCCATCGATCCGTTTAAGGGGCTGCTGTTAGGGCTATTCTTTATTTCGGTGGGCATGGCGCTCAACCTCGGCGTGCTCTATACCCATCTGCTGTGGGTCGTGATGAGCGTGGCGGTGCTGGTCGCGGTGAAAACGCTGGTGCTGTATGTTCTGGCGAGAATTTACGGGCTGCGCAGCTCGGAAAGAATGCAGTTTTCCAGCGTGTTGAGCCAGGGGGGAGAGTTTGCATTTGTGCTGTTTTCCACGGCGTCGTCTCAGAAGTTGTTCAAAGATGACCAGATGGCGCTGCTGCTGGTGACGGTAACGCTGTCGATGATGACCACGCCGCTGCTGATGAAGCTGGTGGACAAACTGCTGTCGCGCCGGCTGAACCCGGCAACCGATGAAGATGAAACGCCGTGGGTGGAAGACGATAAGCCGCAGGTGATCGTCGTGGGCTTTGGCCGCTTCGGACAGGTGATTGGCCGTCTGTTGATGGCGAACAAAATGCGCATCACGGTGCTGGAGCGCGATATCAGCGCGGTCAACCTGATGCGCAAATACGGTTATAAGGTCTACTACGGCGATGCGACGCAGCTTGAGCTGTTGCGCTCGGCGGGAGCGGAGGCCGCGGAGTCCATCATTATCACCTGCAACGATCCGGAAGACACCATGAAGCTGGTGGAGCTGTGCCAGCAGCATTTCCCGCATCTGCATATTCTGGCGCGTGCCCGCGGACGTGTTGAAGCTCACGAACTTTTGCAGGCGGGTGTGAAACACTTCTCCCGTGAAACGTTTTCCAGTGCGCTGGAGCTGGGGCGTAAGGCGCTGATCTCGCTTGGGATGCATCCTCACCAGGCCCAGCGGGCCCAGATGCATTTCCGCCGGCTGGATATGCGCATGCTGCGCGAGCTCATGCCCGTGCACAGCGACACGGCGCAGATCTCCCGCGTGCGGGAAGCGCGTCGCGAACTGGAGGAGATCTTCCAGCGTGAAATGCAGCAGGAACGACGCCAGCTCGACGGCTGGGATGAATTTGAATAAAGGGTAACGAAAGATGGCTGTACGTAAACGCTTTATCGCGGGTGCAAAGTGCCCGTCCTGCCAGGCGCAAGATACGCTGGCCATGTGGCGCGAAAATAATATCGATATCGTTGAATGTGTTAAGTGCGGCCACCAGATGCGTGAGGCCGACAAAGAAGCCCGCGATCACGTTCGCAAAGAAGAGCAAGTGATCGGCATTTTTCATCCAGACTAGCGATATGCTCTGAGTTTTTTTAAGCTTAAGGGTACACGGGTGCAGATTTCCGCTACAATCTGCGCCAGTAATTTTCCCACGCTCAGGAGATATCATGAAAGTAGCAAAAGACCTGGTGGTCAGCCTGGCCTATCAGGTACGTACAGAAGACGGTGTGTTGGTTGATGAGTCTCCGGTGAGTGCGCCGCTGGACTACCTGCATGGTCACGGTTCCCTGATTTCCGGCCTGGAAACTGCGCTGGAAGGCCATGAAGTTGGCGACAAATTCGACGTTGCTGTAGGCGCAAACGACGCTTACGGTCAGTATGACGACAACCTGGTTCAGCGCGTTCCTAAAGACGTGTTCATGGGCGTTGACGAGTTGCAGGTTGGCATGCGCTTCCTGGCTGAAACTGACCAGGGTCCGGTTCCTGTTGAAATCACTGAAGTTGAAGACGACCACGTTGTGGTTGACGGCAACCACATGCTGGCTGGCCAGAATCTGAAGTTCAACGTAGAAGTTGTTGCTATCCGTGAAGCAACCGAAGAAGAGCTGGCTCATGGTCACGTTCACGGTGCGCACGGTCACGACCATGACCACGATCACGGCCATGACGGCTGCTGCGGTGGTCACGGCCACGACCATGGTCACGACCACGGTAAAGGTGGTTGCGGTAACGGCGGCTGCGGTTGCCACTGATTCCGTACTGCGGAAAATAAAAAAGCGGGATAATCCCGCTTTTTTTACGCCTCAATAATGAGGTGGTGGCGTCTCTTCCGACTGAGAGGCAATATTCGACGGCTGCGTGGCCTTCAGCTTTTCCGTCAGCAGGCGCATATGATCGCGCAGTTTTGCCATTTCAAGCTCATGGGCCGTTACGGTCTGGTTCAGTTCTTCGATGGTGATGTCCTGAAAAGCCAGGCGGCTTTCCAGCTCAGCCAGTCTCGCTTCGATCATTGTATCCTTCATCATTCACCTCGTTTATATCTCATACGCCATAATGGGCCAGCGGCGGCGAAGTTTAGCTGACTTTTTCCTTAAGTACAGTATCCATCTCCCTGACAAGAAACTTATTTAAACAAAAATAGTCTGAAAAGAGGCGACAATAGGGGGAGTCTGTCTGTAGATTTCTTCCACAACGTTTTATAGTACGTCACTCATTTACGTTTAACACTGGGGTGAGAGACCTCAGGTCCTGGAGATATGGATGAAATCACTGTTTAAAGTTACGCTGCTGGCGACCACGATGGCCGTTGCGCTCAACGCGCCGCTGTCTTTCGCTGCTGATACTGCTGCGAAGCCTGCTGCGACTACAGACAGCAAAGCGGCATTCAAAAATGACGACCAGAAATCCGCCTACGCACTTGGCGCGTCTCTGGGTCGTTACATGGAAAACTCTCTGAAAGAACAAGAGAAGCTGGGCATCAAACTGGACAAAAACCAGCTGATCGCCGGTGTTCAGGATGCGTTCGCCGACAAGAGCAAGCTCTCTGATCAGGAAATCGAGCAGACTCTGCAAGCGTTTGAAGCGCGTGTGAAAGGCGCCGCTCAAACCAAGATGGAAGCAGACGCTAAAGATAACGAAGCGAAAGGCAAAGCCTACCGCGACACGTTTGCTAAAGAGAAAGGCGTTAAAACGTCTTCTACCGGCCTGATCTATAAAGTTGAGAAAGAAGGGACCGGCGACGCGCCTAAAGACAGCGACACCGTTGTGGTGAACTACAAAGGTACGCTGATCGACGGTAAAGAGTTCGATAACTCTTACACCCGCGGTGAGCCTCTCTCCTTCCGTCTGGACGGTGTGATCCCGGGCTGGACCGAAGGCCTGAAGAACATCAAGAAAGGCGGTAAGATCAAGCTGGTCATTCCACCAGACCTGGCTTACGGCAAAACTGGCGTTCCGGGCATCCCGGCTAACTCTACGCTGGTATTTGACGTAGAACTGCTGGACATCAAACCGGCTCCGAAAGCGGATGCGAAAGCAGACGCACCGGCTGACGATAAAGCCGCAGCAGCCAAGAAGTAATGCTGAGAAAAACCGCCGCCTGCCAGGCGGCGGTTTTTTTTATGTGGGGCAGATATAATTAACACTGGAAAGCGTTATACACGCTGTATTAATTTAGTTGTCCGTGTAGATAATGAGCCTGCCCTGAAAACCTAACGACAGGCTCCTGAAAAGGAGTGTTTTTTTCATGTCCAGGTCGCTTTTAACCAACGAAACCAGTGAACTTGATTTGCTGGATCAACGTCCATTTGACCAGACCGACTTCGATATTCTGAAATCCTACGAAGCGGTAGTGGACGGGTTAGCGATGCTCATTGGTTCCCACTGCGAAATCGTATTGCATTCCCTGCAAGATCTTAAGTGTTCCGCTATCCGCATTGCGAACGGTGAGCACACTGGCCGTAAAATTGGTTCGCCAATCACCGACCTTGCATTGCGTATGTTGCATGACATGACCGGCGCGGACAGCAGCGTCTCAAAATGCTATTTCACCCGCGCCAAAAGCGGCGTGCTGATGAAATCAGAAACTATCGCGATTCGAAACCGTGACCACCGGGTTATCGGGTTGCTGTGCATCAACATGAACCTTGATGTGCCCTTCTCTCAAATCATGAGCACCTTCATTCCGCCAGAAACGCCGGACGTGGGCTCGTCGGTGAACTTTGCTTCCTCCGTTGAGGATCTCGTGACCCAGACGCTGGAGTTCACCATTGAAGAGGTGAATGCCGATCGCAACGTATCCAACAACGCCAAGAATCGTCAGATCGTCCTGAACCTCTATGAGAAAGGGATTTTTGATATCAAAGATGCCATCAACCAGGTGGCCGATCGCCTGAATATCTCTAAGCACACGGTTTACCTTTATATTCGCCAGTTCAAAAGCGGCGATTTCCTGGGGCAAGACAAGTAATGCGCTTTGCGTTAATGGTGACGGGCCCGGCGTACGGAACCCAGCAGGCCAGCAGCGCGCTACAGTTTGCCCATGCGCTGCTTGATGCCGGCCATGAACTGGCAAGCGTCTTCTTCTATCGTGAAGGGGTGTATAACGCGAACCAGTTTACCTCTCCGGCAAGCGATGAGTTTGACCTTGTGCGCGCCTGGCAAAAATTAAACGAAACGCAGGGCGTTGAGCTGCATATCTGCGTCGCCGCGGCACTGCGTCGCGGTGTGGCGGATGCGACCGAAGCCGAACGCCTCGGTCTGGCGGGGGCCAACCTGCAACCGGGCTTTTCGCTCAGCGGATTAGGTGCATTGGCACAGGCTGCATTGACCTGCGACAGAGTGGTGCAATTTTGATGAAGCGCGTAGCGTTTGTGTTTACTTCTGCGCCGCACGGCAGCGCTTCAGGTCGCGAAGGGCTGGATGCATTGCTCGCGACATCGGCATTAACCGAAGATATCGGCGTGTTCTTTATAGGCGATGGCGTATTCCAGCTTCTGGCCGGTCAACAGCCGCAGGCTATTCTCGCGCGCGATTACATTGCGACCTTTAAGGTTCTGCCGCTCTATGACATTGAAACCTTCTATGTGTGTGCCGACTCGCTGGCCGCTCGTGGGTTAAACGAGAATACATCGTTCGTGCTGGACGTGACGATCCTCGCCTCTGCGGCGCTGCGCGAACATCTCTCTCACTACGATACCGTTCTGACTTTCTGAGGCCGTCATGCTCCATACCCTGAGCCGTTCACCGTGGCAATGCGATATCGACACGTTACTGAGCATGCTGCGCGAAGGCGACGATCTGCTGCTGATTCAGGATGGCGTGCTGGCGGCGCTTGAAGGCAGCCGTTTTGTTGAAATCCTCAGTAATGCCCCCATAACTGTCTCTGCGCTGAAGGACGATCTGGATGCGCGGGGTCTTTCTGGTCAAATTTCAGCCAAAATTGACGTGGTTGGCTATACTGATTTCGTCAATCTTACTGTGACGCACGCCAGTCAAATGAACTGGTGATTTGAGATCGCTGTATATTTCTTGACACCTTTTCGACGTAGCCCTAAAATTTCGCGTCCTCATATTGTATGAGGTCGTTTTATTACGTGTTTACGAAGCAAAAGCTAAAACCAGGAGCTATTTAATGGCAACAGTTAACCAGCTGGTACGCAAACCACGTGCACGCAAAGTTGCAAAAAGCAACGTGCCTGCGCTGGAAGCCTGCCCGCAGAAACGTGGTGTATGTACTCGTGTATATACCACCACTCCTAAAAAACCAAACTCCGCACTGCGTAAAGTATGCCGTGTGCGTTTGACTAACGGTTTCGAAGTGACTTCCTACATCGGTGGTGAAGGTCACAACCTTCAGGAGCACTCCGTGATCCTGATCCGTGGCGGTCGTGTTAAAGACCTTCCGGGTGTTCGTTACCACACCGTTCGTGGTGCGCTGGACTGCTCAGGTGTTAAAGACCGTAAGCAGGCTCGCTCCAAGTACGGCGTGAAGCGTCCTAAGGCTTAATGGTTCTCCGTTAAGTAAGGCCAAACTGATTTATCTTAATGTCAAACTAAACTCGTAGAGTTTTGGACAATCCTGAATTAACAACGGAGTAATCCCATGCCACGTCGTCGCGTCATTGGTCAGCGTAAAATTCTTCCAGATCCGAAATTCGGATCAGAACTGCTGGCAAAATTTGTAAATATCCTGATGGTAGATGGTAAAAAATCTACCGCAGAAGCAATCGTATACAGCGCGCTGGAGACCCTGGCTCAGCGTTCTGGTAAAAATGAACTGGAAGCTTTCGAAGTCGCTCTCGACAACGTGCGCCCGACTGTAGAAGTTAAGTCTCGCCGCGTTGGTGGTTCTACTTATCAGGTTCCAGTTGAAGTTCGTCCGGTTCGTCGTAATGCTCTGGCAATGCGTTGGATCGTTGAAGCTGCTCGTAAACGCGGTGATAAATCCATGGCTCTGCGTCTGGCGAACGAACTTTCTGATGCTGCGGAAAACAAAGGTACCGCAGTTAAGAAACGTGAAGACGTTCACCGTATGGCAGAAGCCAACAAGGCGTTCGCACACTACCGTTGGTAATCCCTTCGGAGTCGTAGTCACCAGGCGGGCGCTTCAGAGAAGCCGCCCGCTCTGGGTAACTTAACTGAACGCCTAAAGATATAAACGAGGAATCAAATGGCTCGTACAACACCCATCGCACGCTACCGTAACATCGGTATCAGTGCGCACATCGACGCCGGTAAAACCACTACTACCGAACGTATTCTGTTCTACACCGGTGTAAACCATAAAATCGGTGAAGTTCATGACGGCGCTGCCACCATGGACTGGATGGAACAGGAGCAGGAGCGTGGTATTACTATCACCTCCGCAGCGACTACTGCTTTCTGGTCAGGTATGGCTAAGCAGTACGAACCGCATCGCGTAAACATCATCGACACCCCAGGGCACGTTGACTTCACCATCGAAGTAGAACGTTCCATGCGTGTTCTTGACGGCGCGGTAATGGTTTATTGCGCAGTTGGTGGTGTTCAGCCACAGTCTGAAACCGTATGGCGTCAGGCGAACAAATATAAAGTTCCACGCATCGCGTTCGTTAACAAAATGGACCGTATGGGTGCTAACTTCCTGAAAGTTGTTGGCCAGATCAAAACCCGTCTGGGCGCGAACCCTGTTCCGCTTCAGCTGGCAATTGGTGCTGAAGAAGGTTTCACCGGCGTTATCGACCTGGTGAAAATGAAAGCGATCAACTGGAACGAAGCAGATGCGGGCGTTACCTTCGAATACGAAGATATCCCGGCAGAGATGCAGGACCTGGCTGACGAATGGCACCAGAACCTGATCGAATCCGCAGCAGAAGCTTCTGAAGAGCTGATGGAGAAATACCTGGGTGGTGAAGAACTGACTGAACAAGAGATCAAATCTGCTCTGCGTCAGCGCGTTCTGAACAACGAAATCATCCTGGTAACCTGTGGTTCTGCGTTCAAGAACAAAGGTGTTCAGGCAATGCTGGATGCGGTAGTTGACTACCTGCCATCCCCGGTTGACGTTCCTGCGATCAACGGCATCTTGGACGACGGTAAAGATACTCCGGCTGAGCGTCACGCAAGTGATGACGAGCCGTTCTCTGCACTGGCGTTCAAAATTGCTACCGACCCATTCGTGGGTAACCTGACCTTCTTCCGCGTTTACTCTGGTGTGGTTAACTCCGGTGACACCATCCTGAACTCCGTGAAAGCGGCGCGTGAACGTTTTGGCCGTATCGTACAGATGCACGCTAACAAACGTGAAGAGATCAAAGAAGTTCGTGCGGGCGACATCGCTGCTGCTATCGGTCTGAAAGACGTGACTACTGGTGACACCCTGTGTGACCCGGATCACCCAATCATTCTGGAGCGTATGGAATTCCCAGAGCCGGTAATCTCCATCGCGGTTGAACCAAAAACCAAAGCTGACCAGGAAAAAATGGGTCTGGCTCTGGGCCGTCTGGCGAAAGAAGACCCATCATTCCGCGTATGGACTGATGAAGAATCTAACCAGACCATCATCGCTGGTATGGGTGAACTGCACCTGGACATCATCGTTGACCGTATGAAACGTGAATTCAACGTTGAAGCGAACGTGGGTAAACCTCAGGTTGCTTACCGCGAAGCGATTCGCGCGAAAGTTACCGATGTTGAAGGTAAACACGCTAAGCAGTCTGGTGGTCGCGGTCAGTACGGTCACGTTGTGATCGACATGTACCCACTGGAGCCGGGCTCTAACCCTAAAGGTTACGAGTTCATCAACGACATCAAAGGTGGTGTAATTCCTGGCGAATACATCCCTGCCGTTGATAAAGGCATCCAGGAGCAGCTGAAAGCTGGTCCTCTGGCTGGTTACCCGGTTGTAGACATGGGTGTTCGTCTGCACTTCGGTTCTTACCACGACGTTGACTCCTCTGAACTGGCGTTTAAACTGGCTGCGTCTATTGCCTTTAAAGAAGGCTTTAAGAAAGCAAAACCAGTTCTGCTTGAGCCAATCATGAAGGTTGAAGTAGAAACTCCGGAAGAGAACACCGGTGACGTTATCGGTGACTTGAGCCGTCGTCGCGGTATGCTGCGTGGTCAGGAATCCGAAGTAACTGGCGTTAAGATCCACGCTGAAGTTCCGCTGTCTGAAATGTTCGGATATGCAACTCAGCTGCGTTCTCTGACCAAAGGTCGTGCATCATACACTATGGAATTCCTGAAGTATGATGATGCGCCGAACAACGTTGCTCAGGCCGTTATCGAAGCCCGTGGTAAGTAATCCACAGGATTAAAACCTAAGTCCCGTGCTCTCTCCGAAGGGGAGAGCACTATAGTAAGGAATATAGCCGTGTCTAAAGAAAAATTTGAACGTACAAAACCGCACGTCAACGTTGGTACTATCGGCCACGTTGACCATGGTAAAACTACCCTGACTGCTGCAATCACTACCGTACTGGCTAAAACCTACGGCGGTGCTGCTCGTGCTTTCGACCAGATCGATAACGCACCAGA